>NZ_JBJDRL010000057.1:0-25609 GCF_044987475.1 Microbacterium sp. ZW CA_36 | reverse complement strand
GCCGTCGGGAGCCGGACCGCCGTCGCCACCACCGTCGCCGCGGTGCCGCGGCGACGCGCCGCGCGCCGCTCCTTCGCACCCTCGACGAGGTTGTACAGCGTCGGGAGCACGAGCAGCGTGAGCACCGTCGACGACACCAGGCCGCCGATCACGACGATTGCGAGCGGCTGCGAGATGAAGCCGCCCTGTCCGGTGATCCCGAGCGCCATCGGCGTGAGGGCGAAGATCGTGGCAAGGGCCGTCATGAGGATCGGGCGCAGACGGCGCGAGCCGCCGGCGACGGTCGCATCGTGGGCCGTGAGGCCCTTCTCGCGGTACTGGTTCACGAGGTCCACGAGCACGATGGCGTTCGTCACCACGATGCCGATGAGCATCAGCACGCCGATGAGCGACGCGACGCCGAGCGGCACGCCCGTGATGATCTGCAGCAGGATCGCCCCGGTCGCCGCGAACGGCACCGACACGAGCAGCAGCAGCGGCTGGCGCAGCGACTTGAACGTCGCCACCATCACGATGTAGACGATGAGGATCGCGGCGAGCAGGGCGAGGCCGAGCTGCGAGAACGCGTCCTGCTGCTGCGTCACGACGCCGCCGAGCGTCGCGTCGGCCGACGCGGGCAGGTCGGCATCGGCGAGCGCGGTGGTCACCGAGGCAGAAGCGGTCGCGAGGTCGTCGGTCGACGGGGTCACCGTGACCGTCGACGTGCGCTGGCCCGCCTCGGTCGTGATCGACGTGGGGCCCTCGCTCTGTTCGACCGTCGCGACCTCTTCGAGCGCGATCGGGCCGGTGGCGCTCGGCACCTGCAGCTGACGCAGCTCGTCGAGCGACGCCGGCGTCTCGGACGCCGCGAGGTAGACCGTCAGCGACGTGTCGTCGATCTCGACCGTGCCGATGGACCGCGGCTGCATCGTGTTCGACACCAGCGCGCCGACCGCGACCTCCGACAGGCCGAGCTGGGCGGCCTTGTCGCGGTCGACGGTCACCGCGATGTACGGCAGGGATGCCGCGAGGTTGCTCGTGACCTGTCCCACGCCGTCGGTGCCGTCGACGGCCGCGATGACGGCATCCGTCGCGGTCTGCAGCGTCTCGGAGTCGGGAGCCGTCACGTCGATCGCGATGTCGGTCGAGCCGAAGCCGCCGCCGCCGGCTGCGACCGTGATCTCACCGGCGTCGTCGAGGTCGGCGACGGCCTCCTGCACCTCTTCGCGCAACGCCACCTGGTCGACATCCGGGTCGGTGGTGATCGAGTACGTGACGCCGCTGCCGCCACCCGAGAAGGCGTCGCGCAGGGCGGAGCCGCTCGAGCCGATCGACACCTGCACCGTCTCGATGCCGTCGATGCCGAGCAGCACCTCCTCGACCTGCTCCGCCGCGGCGCTCTCGGCCTCGAGCGAGGGCGCCGGACCGATGTCCTGCGTCATCGTGAAGGTGTTCTGACCCGAGTCGCCCAGGAAGTTCGTCTTCATGAACGGCGCGGCGGCGATCGTGCCGACCAGCACCAGCACGGCGAGCGCGAGCGTCACCCACGAGTGCTTGAGCGTCCAGCGCAGGATCGGCAGGTACGCCTTCTGCAGGCGGCTCGGAGGTGCGGCCGGGTCTTCGGGGTCGATCGCGGCACCCTCGGTGTCGAGGATCTGCTTCCCCGGCTTGAGGAACCAGTAGGCGAGCACCGGCACGATCGTGAGCGCCACGAACAGCGACGCGGTCATCGCGATCGTGACCGTCATCGCGAACGGACGGAAGAGCTCCCCCGTGACGTCGCCGACGAACGCGATCGGCAGGAACACCGCGACCGTCACGATCGTCGACGCCGTGATGGCCGAGGCGACCTCGCGCACGCCGCGCAGGATCGCGGTCGTCTTGTTCGCGTCGCCGACGTAATGCCTCTTGATGTTCTCGATGACGACGATCGAGTCGTCGACCACTCGCCCGATCGCGATCGTGATCGCACCGAGCGTCAGGATGTTCAGCGAGTACCCGAACGCCTGGAGGCCGATGAACGTGATCAGCAGGCTGGTCGGGATCGAGATCGCCGCGACGAGCGTCGAGCGCACCGACAGCAGGAAGACGAAGATCACCAGCACCGCGAAGACGAGGCCGAGCAGACCTTCCTTCGCGAGCGTGTCGATCGACTCCTGGATGTAAGGGGCCTGATCGAAGACGACCGTGAACTCGGCGCCGTCGAGGGAGTCCTCGAGGTCGGGAAGGATGGCGAGCACACCACGCGAAACGTCGACGGTGTTGGCCGCGGGCAGCTTCGTCACCGCGATCGTCAGGGCCGGCTCGCCGTTCACGCGCGAGACCGTGGTGACGGGGTCGGCCTCCTCGGCGACGGTCGCGACATCCGCGATGGTCTTCTCGCCGCCCTGGAACTGCTCGGCGGTCGAAGGCACGAGCGGCAGCGCCGCGATCTCGTCGACCGAGGTGATCTTCGAGCCGGTCTGCACCGTGAGCGTCTCGTCGTTCTCCGTGATCTCGCCGCCGGGGAACAGCACGCCGTTCTGATCAAGCGCGTCTGTGATCGCCTGCTGCGTGTACCCGGACGCGGCGAGCTCCGCCTGGTCGGGCGTGATCGTGACGCGCTGGCCGACGCCGCCGACGATCTGTGCCGCGTTGACGCCGGCCACATCCTCGAGATCGGGCACGACGGATGCCTCGAGCTGGGCCTGGATCGTCGCTTCGTCGTCGTAGCCGGTCACCGCCAGCTGGATCACCGGGAAGTCGTCGATGCTCGCCGAGATGACGTTCGGATCGACCCCCTCGGGCAGCTGGCTCTTGATGCGGTTGATCGCCTGCGTCATCTTCTGCTCGGCGGTCGCGAGGTCGGTGCCGTAGGTGAAGGACGCCTGCACGATCGAGGCGTTCGTGGTGCTCGTGGCGGTCGACGACTCGAGTCCCGGAACGCCCTGGATGGCTGTCTCGATGGGCACCGACACGTCGTTGCTCACGACCTCGGGCGACGCGCCCGGGTAGGTGGAGACGACGATGAGCGCGGGGAACTCGATCGAGGGGATGAGCTCTTGCTTGAGATTCGTGAGCGCGAGTCCGCCGAAGATGGCGGCGACGATCGTGATCAGAGCGATCAGAGCGCGGTTCTTGAGACTCAGGACGGCGAGGTTCGACACACGGGGCCTTCGCTGGTGTGGTGGTGCAGGGGATGCGGGAGCCCGCACGATACGGAGATGTATCGGTTGTCAGTATTTCATGCGGTTCTCATATGAGATTCCTGAACCAGGCCGCGCTCAGAGCGCCGCGATCCCGCCGCCGAGCAGGAGTCCGAGGCCCGCGGCGAGCACCGCGAGCGCCAGTGTGCCGAACAGGTTGAGCGCGGCATCCCGCCGGCGTCTCCGCTGGGCGATCAGCACCGTCTCGACGGAGACGGTGCTGAAGGTCGTGTAGCCCCCCAGAAGGCCGAGACCGAGCACCAGCGACAGTTCGGGAGCGATGGCGGCGCCGAGCCCGGTGATCACCCCGAGGGCGAAGGACCCCGACACGTTCACCACGAGGATCCCCCACGGGAACCGCACGCCCCCCGTCGGCGTGAGCAGCCGGTCTACGACGTAGCGGAGCCCAGCGCCCACGCCGCCGGCGAGCGCGGCGAGCAGCAGCCACGGGCTCACTCGGCGTCCTCGGGGAATTCGACGCTGCCCGGCCGGTCCACGATCCGGCGTCCGAGGAAGAGTCCGGCGAGCGCTCCCGCGACACCTGCGACGACGGATGCCGCGGCCAGCCCCGCCGCGAGCCACGGCGTGGTGACCCACAGCGCCGTCGCGACTGCGAACGCGCTGTAGGTCGTGAAGCCGCCCATCACCCCCGTGCCGAGGAAGGCGCGGGCGAGTGGGCGGCGGTCATCGAGCCAGCCGACCACGATCCCGAGGATCAGCGATCCGGCGACGTTGATGCCGAGCGTCACCCACGGCACTGCCGCCGGATCGTGGACAGGCGCGACGATGAGCGCACGCGCGAGTACGCCGATCATCCCTCCCGCCACAGTGACCCCGAGCACGCGCGGATCGACGGGCTGCGGCATCCCTTCACGCTACTCCGGTGCCCGCGGGGCTCAACGATCGGGGAACCCGTTCACCGGTCGTTGAGCGAGCTTGCGAGTCGAAACGCAGAGAGGAAGCGCCCTGAGCCGACGGGTGACCACGGCTCCGGGCTGGCTCAGCGGCCGGGGCGGAGCAGGCTGCGGATGGCGGACTCGGGAGTGATCGACAGGTCGAGCAGATGCCCGTCGCGATACCGCGCGAACACGCGGGAGTCGATGTACGAGCCGCGCGCGACCGCCGGTGTGTTGCCGAGTGCCTCGGCCGTCGCCCGTACCGCGAGCGTCTCGGCCCGCTTGAGGTCGGTCTTCGTGTCGACCGTGCCGATGCGCGCCAGCGCGTCGGCCGCGAGGATCGTGCCGCGCAGGGTCCGGAAGTCCTTCGCCGTGAACCGTCCTCCGGTGAGCGATCGCACGTACGCGTTGACCTCGGCCGGTGTGAGGGGCACCCGGCGTCCGCCGCGCTGCCACGCGAGCAGCGGCGAGCGGGAGCGCCCCGCGGCCAGCAGCTCGACCGCGGGGGCGAGGTCCGCGTCGTCGATCTCGAGCAGCTGCCGCTTGCCGCTCTTGCCGGGGAACGTCAGCGACACGACGGAGGCCTCCACCGAGGCGTCGCGCCGCTGCAAGGTCGTGAGACCGCGACTGCCGTGCGCGGCGAGGTAGCGCTCCGACCCGATGCGCGGCGCCGCGTCGTCCAGAAGCCGGAATGCGACCGCCAGCACCCGCTCGCGGTCGAGGGCGTCGCGTCGGAGGGACGTCGTGACCCGCGCTCGCGCGCGGGGCAGCGCCTCGGCGAGGGCAAGCGCCCGCGCGAACTTGCCGCGGTCGCGGCCCGCCGTCCAGTCCGGGTGGTAGAGGTACTGCCTGCGGCCGGCGTCATCGACACCGACCGCTTGGATGTGCCCGTCGGGACGGGCGCTGATCCAGACGTCCTGCCACGCAGGCGGGATCACCAGCGCCTGGATGCGGGCGAGATGTCGAGGCCCGGGAGGGCGGCCCTTCGCATCGACGTAGCGGAAGCCGGATCCCGCGCGCAGCCGGCGAAAGCCCGGATCCTCATAGGGCCGCGAGCGGACGAGTTTCGCCATCCGCTCACGCTACCCGGGTCGCCGGTCCCGCCGGAGCGGCCTCCGACCGGCTCGGCGGCGGGACCGGCGACCACGTCGTCAGTGGTTGCGGATCATCGAGATGAGCTCGGACTTCTTCTTGCCCGAGTAGCCCTTCAGGCCCAGCTCCTTGGCGCGCTTGCGCAGCTCGGGCACGGTGCGATCGTCGTAGTCCTTCGCGTTCGCGCCGCGCCGGCCTACCGTCTTGCGGCCCTGGCCGGCAGCCGCGTTCGAGATGCGGGCGGCCTTCTCCTTCGAGGCCCCCTCGTCGCGGAGCTCCTCGTACATCTCGCGGTCCTTGAGGCTGGACCCGCGTCGTCCTGGCATGGTTTCCTCCTTCGGTCACCGCCTCGTGGGCGGATGTCACAGGCCCTTTCCCCCGGTGACCGGCAGGATCGCGCCCGATGTGTACGTCGCGTCGTTGCTCGCCAAATACACGTAGGCACCGGCGAGCTCGGCGGGCTGTCCCGCCCTGCCCAGGGGCGTGTCCTGGCCGAACGACTCGAGGCGCTCGGCATCCCACCCCGTCGCCGGGATCAGGGGTGTCCAGATGGGTCCCGGGGCCACGCCGTTCACACGGATGCCCTTCGGGCCCAGCTCCTGCGCGAGCGCCTTGATGAAGGCGACCTGCGCAGCTTTGGTCATCGCGTAGTCGATCAGTCCGGGCGAGGGGTTGAACGCCTGGATAGAGGTCGTCACGATGATCGACGACCCAGGTTCGAGGTGCGGCACCGCCGCGCGCGCGGTGAACATCTGCGCGTACAGGTTGGTGCGGAACACGCGGTCCCACTCCGCCGTCTCGAGCGTGTCGATGCCGTCGCGATCCTTCTGATGGGCGGCGTTCAGCACGAGCACGTCGAGGCCGCCGAACTCGCCGACGGCGCGGTCGACGATGTCGGCGCAGAAGTCCTCCTCGCGCAGGTCGCCGCCGAGCGGCAGGGCGCGCGTTCCGGCCTCGGTGATCCAGCGGGTGGTCTCGTCGGCGTCTTCCTGCTCCTCGGGGAGGTAGGTCAGTGCGACGTCGGCACCCTCCCGCGCGAACGCGATCGCCACGGCGCGGCCGATCCCGGAATCGCCGCCCGTGATGAGGGCCCGGCGCTCGGCGAGGCGCAGCGAGCCCCGATACGAGCGCTCGCCGTGGTCCGGTCGGGGACGCGTCTCGTTCGTCAGGCCGGGCTGCTCCTGCTCCTGCGGAGGAAAGGCTCCGTCGTGGTGGGCGGTCGTCGGATCAGTGGACGGCGATGTGCTCATAACGGCGAAAATACGGGCGCGCGCGAATGCGTTCACGGGGCTTGACATCCTCGGCGCCCCGCCTTACCCGCCGTCTCGGGGGCCCCACGTATCACCGGAAAAGCAACGTCGTCAACCCCCTGGGGGCGGCGACGCCGGAGTGCCACTGTCGGTTCATGCCCACGAGGCATGCGGTGCATTCCGTGCATCGACGAAGCAGAAGGAGAACCTCCCATGAACCTCGCCCTGATCATCATCATCGTCGTCGCGATCGTTCTCGCGATCGTCGGCGGCCTCAACTCCGCACTGAGCTGGCTGCTGTGGGTGGCCATCATCGTCGGAGTCATCGCGCTGATCGCATTCCTGTTCAGAGTGATCAGCGGGAACCGCAACACCTGATCTGCAACCACGGATGTGAAGACAGCGGATGCCGCGGCCGGAGTGGGCCACGGCATCCGTCTGTCTTGTTGGGGGCTGTCCGCGGACTAGAGCTGCGCCTCCGCGTACACGCGGAGCGCGTCGCGGACGAACTCGGCGCCGTGGGTGCCGCCCTCGCTCGTCGCGTAGTTGGCGCCGAAGCGCGGATCGGCCACGTACATCTCGCCGAGACCCAGCACGTAGCCCTTGATGTCTCCACCGCCGGAGCCGGCCGCAGCGGCCGGCGTTCCCGGGATCCCGGTCAACCACTCGACGTGGCGCTTCGCGAGCGCCTGAGCCTCGTCGCTGTCGGGGGCGATCCCGGCCTCCGCGGCCGCGATCCAATCCCGGCCGAGGTCGGCGACGCGCTCTTGCCACGCGGCCTTCTCGTCGGCGGTCATCGAGCGCCACCAGCGGTCGCTGTCGGCGTACGCCTTCTTGCCCCAGCGCTCCTCGACCTCGTCCTTGTACTGCGTGTGGTCGAAGCCGTCGAACATGTTCTCTGCCATCAGTCCTTCACCTCCTCTCAGTGCTTCGATGGTGTTCTGCACCGACGCGATCTGCCGCGTCAGCCGGTCCTGTTCCTGGCGGAGCCACGCCAGGTGGGTCTCGAGAGCCGACTCCTCGGCGGTCTCGCGTTCGAGCACGTCGGCGATCTGGGGGAGCCCCAGCCCGAGCTCTCGCAGCAGCAGGATGCGCTGCAGCCGCACGAGCGCCGTCCGGTCGTAGTAGCGGTAGCCGTTGTGGCCGATGCTCGACGGCGGCAGCAGTCCGATGTCGTCGTAATGGCGGAGCGTCCGGCTGGTGGTGCCCGCCAGCTTCGCGATCTGCTGGATAGACCACTCCTGCTCGCCCATGTCGCCCTCCTCTCGTGGTTCGCTCACCACGGTAAAGGTTGACGTTGCGTCAAGGTCAACCACCGGCATCCACTGCTTTGCCGGTTCGGGGCGCGTCGCGAACACTTGGGGCGCACGGCGCGCGCCCCAAGTGTTCGCGGTGCGCCCCAAACCCGGAACAACCTGAGGATCTGGAACGCGCCATTGACAGACACGCGATATATCGTGTTACTCTGCACATACGCGATATATCGCGATACGCATCACCCCCAGAGATACGCAGGAGAAACAGTCATGACCCTGGAGAAGTGGATCATCCACCCGGGCGAGACGCGCGTCATCGACATCGAGACCGTGCGCACGCTCAAGATCGGACTCGTCGGCGGACAGATCGACGTGATCGCCCACGACGAGCCCGGCATCCGCATCGAAGTGCACGACGTCACCGTCAAGGACCTCCGCATCGAGGTCGCCGAGGACCACGTCGAGATCGACCACCCGCAGCTGCGCTGGGACAACTTCCTCGAGGTGTTCCGCAACTTCGGAGCCGGCGGCCCCAAGGCCGAGATCAGCGTCGCGGTCCCCCGTGATGTCGCTCTGACCCTCGGGGTCGTCAGCGCCAGCGCCCTCGTCTCGGGCCTGCGCGGCGACGCCTCGCTCAACACCGTCTCGGGCGACATCATCGTCGACGGCCTCACCGGCGATCTGTCGGTCAACGCGGTATCGGGCGACGTGCAGGTGCGCGAGCTCGTCGGCGCGCTGAACGCCAACAGCGTCTCGGGCGACGTCGCCGCGACGGGCACGCTGCGCAAGGCCACCATCGACACCGTGTCGGGCGCCGTGCTTGTCGACTCGACCGGCGACATCCTCTCGGTCGGTCTCAACACCGTCAGCGGCAGTTCGACCGTGCGCCTCGATGAGGGCTACCCGGCCAACTACGTCATCCGCAGCGTCAGCGGCCGCGTCCAGGTCGACGGCGTCGTGCGCCGCGGCAACGGCACCGGCCCGACCACCAACTACGCCGGCTCGGTCGGCGAGCTCAGTGGCAGCTTCGCCGACGTCCGCGCGCACAGCGTGTCGGGCGACATCACCGTGCTGCGCCGCGCTGCCGCTCCTGTGGCGGATGCCACGCCCGCTCCAGGTGTGGCTGACGCGTCGCCCGGCGCCTCCGGGCGCGTGGACCCGGCCGCGCCCGCAGAGCCCGGGCCGACGACCGCCCCTGCGCCGGACGCCGCCTCCGGCGAGGCCGCCGGCGACGAGTCGACCGCGCGCGAAGCGGCGGCCGGCTTCGACCGAGGAGAAGTGTGATGACTCCGGTCTTCTCGCACGGCGATCTGCGCCTGTATCTGCTGAACCTGCTCGATGAAGGCCCGCGCCACGGCTACGACATCATGCAGGCCCTGTCGGACCGCACCGGGGGCACCTACACCCCGAGCGCCGGCACCATCTATCCACGTCTGGCGAAGCTCGAAGAGGAGGGGCTCGTGACCAAGTCCGTCGAGGGTCGCAAGACCGTGTACGCGATCACCGAGGCGGGCCACGCCGAGGTCCAGTCGCGCGCGGGCGACCTCGAGGGCATCGAGGCCGGGCTGGCCGACTCGGTGCGTCTCATCGCCGACGAGGTGCGCGGAAGCGTCCGCGAGGCGATGAAGAGCCTGCGCGCCGACCTGGCTGCCGCCTCTCGCGAGGAGCGCAAGACGACGCCGCAGCCGTCCGGCGAGGACGACCCGCGCGTGCGCAGCCGCGAGCAGATGCAGCGGCTCGACGCCGTGGTCAACGAGTTCCGCGCGAACGTCCGCGGCGACGTCCGCGTGCACGTGGCGCGAGGCGGCGAGCTCGCCGCCTCCCTCGTCGACCAGGTCGCGAGCGAGCTAGACCGCGTCGCCCGCGACATCACGCGCACCCTGCGCGGCTGAGCCGCGGCATCCGTCCGGAATCTCCCCCGGAAAGGCGAAGGGTGGTCCCGCTTCGGCGGGGCCACCCTTCTGCGTCGTGCAGAGACCCGCTCAGGCGGGCCAGATCTCCTCGTCGTCGGGCACGGGCTCCCCGAGCGGCACGATCAGGATCGAGCGGTGCTGCCGGTGCGCCAGGCGCGCGCCGACCGAGCCGGTGAAGAACTCGCGGACCGACTCGCCGAAACCGCGCTTGCGCGTGCCGACGACGATCAGCCGGGCGTCGATCTGGTCGGCGAAGTGCTTGATCGCCATCGCGGGGTCGCCGACCAGCTGGCGGACGGTCCACCGCGGCCCGGCATCACCGAGGACGGATGCCGCGGCATCCTGCACCTTCGCCAGCTCACCCTCGCCCGCCGCGATGTTGATGTCGATCGGCGCGGAGTGGACGTACCCATCGGGGTCTTCGTACGTGACGAAGCGCGTCACGTCGACGTGGACCACGACCAGCGGCACCTGGAACAGCTTCGCGTAGCGAGCCCCCTCCTTCAGGACGCGCGTGGACTGGTCGGGGATCACTCCCACGATCACGGCGCCGTGGAGGCTCTCGTCACTCGTCGCATCGCCTTCGGGCTCGGATGCCTCATCGGTCATATGTCCGCACTCCTCCTACGCCGGTGGGGCCGCAGCCGCCGGGTGACCGGGGCTCCGTGTTATCCTGAATGCTACTCTTACCGGTTCGAAGCCGGATTCGTGAATGCCCGGGTTTGCGTGGCCCAGAGCCCGCAGAATAGCCCGCGACCTTAAATGAGGGGGTCTCGCATGGGGCGTGGCCGTCAGAAGGCGAAGCACACCAAGATCGCCCGTGAGCTGAAGTACGACACGTACAACGTGAACTACTCGGCACTCGAGCGCGAGCTCGGTCACCATGAGGACGAGTTCGTCGACAAGTGGGCCGACCAGTACAACGACGAGGACGAGGACGAGACCTCGCCTGTCTCGTCGTCGCAGGCGTAACGACTCGCACGGCGGTCACCGTCCCGGTGACCTGACCGGTCGAGGTCTGTTGCCGCGCGCGGCGCGGTTCTTGCGTGTGCGGTCACTCGGCGTGCCCTGAGCGCACAGTCGACCACTGCACTCTCGGCGACCTCGCGCGGCGACCCGCTCGGGCGCGCGTGACGGCACCGTGCGACGGCGCCGCGACGTGGCCGACGGACGCGGATGCCTCACCAGGCGCCGTGTCGCCGCTCCCAGTCGTCCTCGACGGTGTGCGGCTGCGCCGCCACGACGCCGGCGGGGATCGCTGCGGCGACCACGGCGGCCAGCACGATGAGCGGGGCGGTCCACGAGTCGGTCGCGTCGTGGAGGAGCCCGATGCCGACGGGGAAGAGCGCCGCGATCGCGTAGCCGCCGCTCTGCACGAAGCCGCTGAGCGCCACCGCGCCCTCGTGTGTGCGGGTGCGCAGGCCCAGAAGCACCAGGATCATCGGGAACAGCAGCGGCGCGAGGCCGAACAGCGCGACCCACAGCCACGGCGCAGCGGTCGGCGCGAAGAGAAGTCCCGCGATGCCGGCCAGGCCCGTCCCGACGGCGACGCCGAAGAGCACGCGCGTCGCGCCGGCCCGCGTGACGAGCAGAGGCACGGCCAGTGACGCGGGCAGGCCCATGAACCCGAACAGCGCCAGCAGCACCCCGGCCACAGCGGGCGTGACGCCCGCGATGTCGACGAGGATCGTCGGCAGCCATGCGAACGCCGTGTAGGCGAGGGTGCTCGACACGGCGAAGCCCACGAGCAGCGCCCATGCGATCGGCAACCGCCACATGCGTCCGAAGGCGCGGGGACTGGGCTGCTCGATGTCGTCGTCGGATGCCGCTGCTGCGCGGCTCTTCTCGGCGGCGGCGTGGCGTACGGCCAGTCCGATCCACGGCACGGTGGCCACGAGAGCGAAGACGGCCCAGAGCCCCAGCGAGACGTGCCAGTCCGAGGCATCCGCGACCGGCACGGCGACGAGGGGGGGCAGGAAGGTCGCGAGCGCCATCGTCGTCGAGAAGACGGTCGTCATCAGGCCGACGCGGTCGGGGAAGTACCGCTTCACGAGCGGCGGCAGCAGGATGTTGCCCACGCCGACCGCGGCGAAGATCAGAGCCGTGCCGGCCAGCAGCAGACCGGCGCCCGGTGCGAAGCTGCGGACGATCAGTCCGAACGCCACGACGACCATCGCCACGACGGCCAGTCGTTCGAGCCCGAACCGCCGTTCCAGGGCCGGCGTGAGGAGGCCGAACACGGCGTAGCAGACCGGCGGTGCGGTGCCGATGAGGCCGATCACCGCGGCCGGCACGTCGAAGTCGACCGCGATGTGGTCGTACAGCGGCGACAGCGATGCGACTGCCGAGCGCAGTGAGAAGGCGAACAGCACGATGCCCACGAGGGCGAGCGCTCGCCCCTGCCAGAGGGGTCGGGACGAGGGGGAGCTCACCCATCAACCCTAGGTGGCCCGGGAAGGCACGGGCTCGTGAGCCCGCAGCCCGGCATCCCGACCGTCGGCGCATTCCTGCGAGACATTGACCTTATTACTGAGGACACTCATACTTGAGTGGACTCGACATCGATTTCGATGGCGACCCCCGACCTCGCAGGACCCCGAAGGGAACCACCATGAGCATCACGAGCAGCGACCCGGTCATAACGTCGTACGCGCAAGCCCCGACGCGCAGGCTCTCTGCGGGCGGAGTCACGTTCGCCTATCGCGAGCTGGGGCCGAAGGCCGGCGTCCCGGTCATCTTCTTCGTCCATCTGGCCGCGACCCTCGACAACTGGGATCCGCGCATCGTGGATCCGATCGCGAAGGATCACCACGTCATCACGTTCGACAACCGGGGCGTCGGCGCCTCCACCGGCGAGGTGCCGGACAGCGTCGAAGCCATGGCCGATGACGCCTACGCCTTCATCCGAGGACTGGGTTTCGACAAGATCGACGTGTTCGCCTTCTCGCTCGGCGGCATGGTCGCGCAGGCGCTCGTCGTCAAGCACCCCGAGCTCGTCCGCAAGCTGATCCTCACCGGCACCGGCCCCGCCGGCGGCAAGGACATCGACAAGGTGGCCGGCACCACGTACTACGACATCCTGCGCGCCACGCTGACGCGGTCGGACCCGAAGGAGTTCCTCTTCTTCAACCGCAACGCCACCGGCAAGCTCGCGGCCAGGGCCTTCGTGAAGCGTCTCCAGGAGCGCACCGTCGACCGCGACACGCCCATCACGACGAAGGCGTTCCGTACTCAGCTGAAGGCGATCAAGAAGTGGGGGCGCTCGGCGCCGGCCGACCTCTCGAAGATCACCCAGCCCACCCTCATCGCCAACGGCGACAACGACCGGATGGTGCCCTCCGTGCTCTCGGAAGATCTGCACCGCCGTATCGAGGGATCCGAACTGGTCATCTACCAGGACTCCGGACACGGCGGCATCTTCCAGTTCCACCAGAAGTTCGCGCCCGTCGCCGTCGGCTTCCTCGCCCGCTGACCGGCATCCCGAGTCATCGAGAGGAATGAGCACATGAGCGCCGCCGCCTTCAAGAGGAAGCCCCTCGCGTCGTCGATCCTGCTGTGGGTCCGCACCGACCAGCCGCGCCAGACCGGCATGGACTACTGGCGGGACCCGCATTCGGGGATCATCTCGGCGACTCCCGGTCTCGAGGAGTACCGGCAGATCCACCTCGCCGAGCGCAACCCCGGACTCTGGCCCGTCACCCGGGGCGTCGAGACGGCGATCCCCGCAGACCGGAGGATCGACGGCGTGGCCGAGGTCACGTTCCGGTCGGTCCTCTCGCCGCTGCGCGGTCGCGCGCAGACACGGCTGGCGTTCAAGGACGAGATCAACGTCTTCCGGCGCACGCTTCTGTATGCGGGACCGCCGTACTCCGCCCGGTGGTACGACGTGGCGGAACCCGGCCGGAGGCCGGGTGCGCGCGCCCTCGTCTACCTGCGGCGGCGGCCGGACGTCGGCGGACGCGCCTTCCGGAAGTTCGTCACCGGAGACCTCGCGCCCGCGCTCGCCGGCACCGGCGCGCTCCGGGAGCTGCGTACCCAGACGTTCCTGCCCTGGAACGAGAAGCTCTGGGACACGCCGGACGTCGCCCACGACAACCCCGCGGATCAGCGCTTCCACGCCTCCGTCATGCTCGGCTTCGACGACCTGGGAGCGCGCGCAGCGTTCTTCGCGAGCCGCGGGGTCGAGAGGATCTCGAGCGCGCTCGCACCGGACGTCTCGGCGATCCACGCCTACGACGTCTCCGCAGCGCTGACGTACGTCAGCGCCGGCGTCATCCTTCCGCACTACCGGGAGTAGGCCGGTGATGCCGCCCGGGCAGCAGACACCGAAGTCCACCTATTTCTGACTATAATCAGAAAGTCAGCCGATGTCTGCACCCGGAGGATCACGCCATGGCCATCGAGACCCAGCCGGTCGGTCGACGCGAGCGCAACAAGCAGGACAAGCTCCAGCGCATCACGGCCGCGGCCCGAGAACTCTTCACCGAGCACGGCGTCGACGAGGTCACGACCCAGCAGATCGCCGACAAGGCCGACATCGGCACGGGGACGCTGTTCCTGTACGCCAAGAACAAGGGCGAGCTGCTCCTCCTGGTGCAGAACTCCAGCTACGTCGACGCACTGGCCGAAGGGCGCGCCGCCGCGGAGGCCGTGGCGGACCCGCTCGAGGCGGTGATCGCGATCATCCGCCCGGTCGTCGAGTGCAACCGGGTGCAGATCGACAACGGGCGCACCTACCTGCGCGAGATCGTCTTCGGCGATCCCGAAGAGCCCCACCACCGCGAAGCTCTCGCCCTCACGGTTCAGACCGAGGAGGCGGTCGCGGCCGTCCTGCAGCGCGACCAGCGCACCAGCCCGGAGGATGCGGCCGCGCTCGCGCACGTGGTCTCCGCCATCATGTTCGTCAGCATGGCGGCCACCGTGAACATCGCCCTCTCGGTCGACGAGATCGTGGACGACATCCGCCGTCAGGTGCGGGTCATCCTCCCCGCCTGATCCGCACCGCCGAGCCGCCGCAGCCGCCGCGCTCCGGGCGTTTCGTCTCGCTCGGTCCTCGCTCGCTCAACGACCGGGACCGAACAGCCGAGCCCAGGGCGTTTCGTCTCGCTCGGTCCTCGCTCGCTCAACGACCGGGACCGAACCGCGTTGAACCGGTCATTGAGCGAGCGAAGCGAGACGAAAAGCGTCGAACCCAACGGAGCCGCCGACCCTGGAACGAGCCGTCAGCTCTCCTGCGAGCCCTCGACCCAGGCGAGGTACTCGTCGGTGACGGTGCCGGTGATGTAGCGGCCGTCGAAGCAGCTCATGTCGAGGTCCTCGACATCGGAGCCCTCGAGGATCGCCGCCTTGAGGTCGTCGACCTCCTGGTAGACGACGAAGTCGGCGCCGAGCTCATCGGCGATCTCCGGGATCGTGCGGCCGTGGGCGACGAGCTCGTGACGCGAGGGCATATTGATGCCGTACACGTGCGGGTAGCGCACGGGCGGCGCCGCCGAGGCGAACGTGACGCTCTTGGCCCCGGCATCCCGCGCCATCTGGATGATCTCCTTCGACGTCGTGCCGCGCACGATGGAGTCGTCGATGAGGAGCACGTGCTTGCCCTTGAACTCGCTCGACATCGCGTTGAGCTTCTGGCGCACGCTCTTCTTGCGCACCGCCTGGCCGGGCATGATGAAGGTCCGGCCGACGTAGCGGTTCTTGTAGAAGCCCTCGCGGTACTCCACGCCCAGCTTGCGCGCCACCTGCATGGCCGCGGGGCGGGACGAGTCGGGGATGGGCATGACCACGTCGATCGCCTCGCGCGGGGTGTACTTCGCGATGGTGTCGGCGAGCCGGTCGCCCATACGCAGGCGCGCCTCGTACACCGAGATGCCGTTCATGACCGAGTCGGGTCGCGCGAGGTAGACGTACTCGAACGAGCACGGTACGAGCTTCGGGTCGGTGGCGCACTGCTGCGTGTGGAGGTTGCCCTCGAGGTCGATGAACACCGCTTCGCCCGGATCGACGTCGCGCACGATCTCGAACTCGCCGTTCTCGAGCACCAGCGACTCGCTCGTGACGACCCACTCGTAATGTCCGTCGGCGTGCTTGCGCGTGCCGAGGATGAGCGGACGGATGCCGAACGGGTCGCGGAACGCCAGCAGACCGTAGCCCGCGATCAGGGCGATGGCCGCGTACGAGCCCTCGACGCGCTCGTGTACGCGGCTGACGGCCTGGAACACCTGCGTCGGGTCGAGTTCGAGCCCCGAGATCGACGCCTGCAGCTCGTTCGCCAGCACGTTGACGAGCAGCTCGGTGTCGGACGACGTGTTGAGGTGGCGACGATCCTTGTGGAACAGCTCCTCGGTGAGCTCGCGCGTGTTGGTGAGGTTGCCGTTGTGCACGAGCACGATGCCGTAGGGCGCGTTCACGTAGAAGGGCTGGGCCTCTTCTTCATTGGACGCGGTGCCCTTCGTCGCGTAGCGCACGTGGCCGAGGCCGATCTCGCCGAGCAGCGCCCGCATGTCGCGGGTGCGGAAAGACTCGCGCACCTGGCCGCGGGTCTTGTGCTGGTGCACGACCCCGCTGCGCTCGGCGGTCGCGATGCCGGTGGAATCCTGTCCGCGGTGCTGCAGGAGCAGAAGGGCGTCGTAGATCTCCTGGTTGGCGGACCCACGGCCCACCACTCCTACGATTCCGCACATGGGTGTCGCTTGCTCCGTTGTGTCGTTCTGCCGGCTCAGTGAGCCGAGTGGTCTGCATACGCGCCGACGAGGCGCACGGCGCCGCCGTCGACGCCCTTGGCGCCCTGCTCCCAGTGGCCGTCGGCGCGCTCGCCGCTCTGCACGACGCCCACCTGCCAGGTCGCGATGCCCTCGCGGGAGAGAGCGGATGCCGCGGCCGCCGCCTTGTCGGCGGACACGACCGCGAGGAACCCGACGCCCAGGTTCCAGGTTCCCTCGGTGGCCTCGAGCTCGAGGTGTCCGAGGTCGGCGAGCACGCGGAACACCGGCGAGGGGGACCAGGTCGAACGGTCGACCTCGACCCAGGTGCCCTGCGGCAGCACGCGTGCGAGGTTGGCGGCGATGCCGCCGCCGGTGACGTGACTCAGGGAGTGCACCGCGTCGCCGGTCTCGGTGATGAGGCGCAGCAGCGGCAGCGTGTACAGCCGCGTGGGCTCGAGTAGGGCCTCGCCCCACGTCGTGCCGAACTCGGCGGCGTTGTCTCCGTATTGGATGCCGGAGCCGGCGACGATGTGCCGCACGAGGGAGTAGCCGTTGGAGTGCAGTCCCGAGCTTGCGAGGGCCAGCACCACGTCGCCGTCGCGCACGCGCTCGGCGCCCAGCACGCGCGAGGCCTCGACGACGCCGGTCGCGGCGCCCGCGACGTCGTAGTCATTGACGCCCAGCAGACCCGGGTGCTCGGCGGTCTCGCCGCCGACGAGTGCGGTGCCGGTCGCCGCGCAGCCGGCGGCGATGCCGCGGACGATGTCGGCGATGCGCTCCGGGAAGACCTTGCCGCACGCGATGTAGTCGGTCATGAACAGCGGCTTCGCGCCGACCACGACGATGTCGTCGACGACCATGCCGACGAGGTCCTGGCCGATCGTGTCGTGCTTGTCGATGGCCTGGGCGATCGCGACCTTCGTGCCGACGCCGTCGGTGCTGGTGGCCAGCAGCGGCTTGTCGTACGCCTTGAAGGCGGTCGCGTCGAAGAGTCCGGCGAACCCGCCGACTCCCCCGAGCACCTCGGGGCCGTGGGTGCGACGCACCGCGGACTTCATCAGCTCGACGGCGAGGTCGCCGGCCGCCGTGTCGACGCCGGCAGCCGTGTACGGGTTCACGGGCTGTGCGGGACGGGAGGGGGCATCGCGTTCGGATGAGGCCACGGTCACCAGCCTACCGGCGGCGCGGCTGGGCGGACGCCGGGGGTCCCGGTCTTCCGGCGGCCCACTGAATCCGTTCACTTGCGCTGAACGTACGCGCACACCGGTCCGGGGCGTACGTTCAGCGCAAGTGAACTGGTTTCCGAGGCGGAGCCGGGGGCCGCACTCGGCGGCGGGACGGGGGCATCCTTCGTCTGCGGAGACGGCCTGTGAAGCGGGGGGCCGGATCTAGAATGGACCGTATGGGCGGCGCCGGTGCACCGGAGTGGCTGATCCGCGAAGACGCCGGTCAGCCGGTGCTTCTTGCGCTCTATCTGCGGCAGGTCCTCGGCATCCGCTCTCCGGAGGAGCTGCCGCACCTGCGCGGGATCCCGCCGCGGGCGAACGACCGGTCGGAAGAGGCCCAGGCGACGCTCGAACGGCAGTGGCGACAGTACTGGGCGATGACGGTCGAGCCGCAGGCGCACCCGTCCACCGTCCCCCTCGATCTCGTGGACGGATTCGACACCGCGCTCGCGCTGCCGATCGAAGGCTGCGACGAGCTGCGGGCTGCCTTCGTCCCGCACGCCTCCGAGGCGCTGGCGTTCGCGCGGGCGGCGCATGAGCGCTACCGCAAGGAGGCCTCGCACAGCACGGGCACGGCTTACCGCGCGTACGCGGGCGCGATCGCGGAGCACGAGCGGCAGGTCGGGCGCCGCGCGCATTCGTTCGAGCTGAACGTGCAGGTGCTGCCGCTGAGTCAGCGCGGCGTGTGGTGGATCGGGTCGCTCACCGTCGCGGTCACGGACGGGCTGCGGGGGGATGTCGCGGCCTTCGACACCGCCATCCACCCGATCATCGCCGAGCTCGCGTAGCGCGCGAGGTCAGTGCGCGGAGCCGTGGCCGTTGGTGCCGGGCTCCGGGTCGACGTGCACCGACGAGTGACCGACGGCGACCTCGTGGGTGTGACGGCGCGAACGGCGGTCGAAGATCAGCGCCACGATGCCGCCGAGTGCGAGTCCGATGGGCGCGCAGATCAGCACGAGGAACCCGAATACCTGACCTTGCGTGTACTCGACGCCGGTGTTGGGGCTGGCCTCGGCGGTGCCGTTGAAGGCGAAGGTGAGGATCATCGCGACCAGCACCCCGAGCGCCGCGCCGAGGACGAGGAACACCGAGATCTTCGGCGCACGACGTACGCTCACGGTCTCGATGTGGTCCTGGCTGTGCTCGGGCATGCCTCCATTGTCCCACTCGGCGCGCCGGTTCGCGCCGGGGGATGAGAAAGGGACGGCGCCCGCGGAAGCCGCGCGGACACCGTCCCCATGACGGCCGACCTCAAGCGGCCGTCTGGTCTCCACTGCCGCCGGCCGTCGCACGGCGGCGGGTGACCACGATCCAGACCACGGCGCCGATGCCGAGTGCCAGGGCGATCCCCCCGACCGCCCACGGCCACACCGGCGCCGTCGTCTGGTCGGCGGAGATCGCCTCGACCTCGGTGGCCTCGGCGACCGGAGTCTCGTCCTCGACGGCGACCGGTGCGACGGCGCAGTCCGCCGCCACGGGGAGCACGGCCGACACGGGGTCGAGCTCCTCGCCGGCCGCGTACGTGCCGAAAGCGGCCGCGCCGGCCTCGGTGAGCGTCGCGGGGAGCGCGTCGAGCACGAGCCCGTCGTCGGTCACCTCGAGGTCGGGGACGGCGAACTCGGCGAACCGGATGCCGGCCGCCGTGACCGGCTCGCCTGCCTGCGTCGTGCCGCTGACGTCGAACACGAGGTAGCCGGTGTCTCCCGCGAGTTCCACCCGTGCGTTCGCCAGCGTCGTGTCGAGCGCACCTTCGTGTCCCGTGAAGCGGATGCTGCCGCCGTAGGTCACCAATCCGGTGCGGTCCTCGGCATCCACCGTTCCGCTGCCGGCATTCCAGACGAACCCGGGGTACTGGTATGCGACATCGGCCAGCTCCCAGCCGCCCGCCGCGATGCCCTCGATGTAGGTGCGGAAGCTCTCTTTGAAGCCCCAGCCGAGGCTCGCCGCGTCGATGACGCAGCCGGCGGCCACCGCCGCACGCGCGAGGGTGAAGCGGATGCCGCGATCCACGGATCCCTGGAACGTGAGTGTGTGCTCGCCGTCGGGCAGGGTCGCCGGCAGCGTTCCGGTCCAGGTGGCGGTGCCCGAGGCGTCCGCCGTGACCTCGCCGAGGAGGGTCGGCGTCGAGTACACGACGACCTGGATGCCGTCCTCGTTCGCGGCGAAGCCCGAGGCCGACACTGTGACCGGCTCGCCGTTCTGGAGCGCGGCGAGCGTGTCGTCATCGAGGTCGATGCCCGTGACGGCGGGCGGCGTCGCAGGAAGCGACGTCGTACGCGCCGTCGTGGCCGAAGCGGTCGCGACGGTGCCGGTGGACCCCGCGGGCGCGGCCGCCGCGACGCCGATGGTGAACGTCAGCGGATCGAGCTCTGTCGTGTAGCCCTGGAGCACCTGGCTGCGCCCCGACGCGGTGAGGGTGGCGGGCACACGCGAGTAGGTGACCGTGCTGTTCGCAGTGCTGCGCACGGCGGCCGAGAGGTCGAGCGTCGCGAACGCGACCTGCGAGCCGCCGCTCGTCACGTACAGCGTCGCCGAGTTCGCCGACGAGACGCGCACCTGCGGGTTCGCGATGGTGACGTCGAGGACTCCGGAGTGGCCGGTGAAGCGGACCGAGCCGTTGTACGAGACGGCGCCCGTGCCGGTCGCCGCGTCGTACGTGCTGCCGGTCGCCTGACCGAACTGGAACACGCCGCCGGCGCGCGTCGCGCCGCCCGTGACGGCGATGCTGCCGTGCGCGATGTCACCCGTGATGTAGCTCGCGAAGCTCGACGAGATCGCCCACGAGAGCGAGCCCCCGCCCTGGGCCGCAGGCGGCGGGGTCACCGGCGTTCCGGGATCGACCGGTGGCTCAGGGTCGATCGGCGGCAGAGTGCCCGGGAACAGCTTCTCCCAGTCGCCGGCCGTGAACGGCACGTCGGCGCGGGCGTAGATCGTGTCGGCCGTCGGGTTCGAGTGCTGGCGCCAGACGAGCACCTCGTACTGCTTTGAGCGGTCGAGCTTGGCGGCGGGTGCGACGAGGTCGACCGTGAAGGAGCCGTCGGTGATCGGGCGCACGTACTGCACGGCCACGAAGCCTGCGCCCGCCGTCACCGCCGACTCGGTGCCCTTCTCGATGATGGCGGCGTAGGCGCCGGTCACATCGCCGAGGTGGGAGGCGGCGACCTCGATGGTCGCGCCGGCGGTGGCCGAGGCATCCGTCACCGTCACGTCGACGGCGGGAACAGGCGCCGGGTCGGAGAAGGCGATGGGAACGGCGAGCTCATTGATCGCCTGCACGACGCCGCCGGCACCGACGGTGAACACGGCGAGGGACGCACCTTCGAGTCGCTTCGCCTCCAGCGTCGCCTCGTCCACGTCTACGGTCCACGTGAAGTCCGCCGTGCCGTCGCCGTTGTCGGTCCACTTAAGATACGGCGCCTGTGTCTGCACGCCCTGCGCCCAGACCGAGTAGGCGTTCGACCGGTCGCCCGAGACCGCACCGGCGGACGGGCGCCACGTCTCCTTCAGCCAGCCGATCTGCGCGTACACACCAGCGGGCTGCCCCGCCGACGGCCCGTAGATCGCCTTGCCCGCCGTGCTGTAGTCCGTGCCCGTGATCGTGATCGTGTCGCCCTCGGGGTCGAGGCCGGTGGTCTTCGAGACCGCCAGCGACGGCGCCGGAGCAGGCTCGGCGAACGTGATGGGCGTGTAGGTCTCGAACGCGGCGTACTTCGCCCCTGCGCCCGAGTAGGTGTAGATGCCGTAGTTGCCGGTGAGCAGCTCGGATGCCTCACTGCGCGAGACGGCCAGCGTCGTCTCGAACGTGCCGTCGGCAGCGATCGCGATCCCCCCGCGCGCGGCGCCGCCGATGGTCGCGACATCAGCCGCGTGCACACCCCACTTCGTGTCGATGCCTGGTCGTGCCGAGGTCGGCGCACCGGAGGACGGCGTCCACTCATCGAGGAACTTGCCGAAGACGATGTACGAGCCGCCGAACTTCCCCGCGAGCGGCTGCCGGGTGCCGTCGGTCGCCGGCGCGTTCGGCACGAACCCCGAACCCGACACCGTGACGGTCTCGCCGTCGGCGTTCAGGCCGGTCGTCTTCGACACCGTCACGGTCGGCGTCGGCGTCTCGGGCTCGGGCTCCACCGGCGGCGCAGTGATCTCGTACGAGACGACCGCAGAAGTGGAGCCGGTGAACGCGGCCGCGTCGGCCGGCGTGAACACGGCCTTGAGCTGCGCGGTGCCGGCGGTCGCGATGCTCGCGGTGATCGTCGAGCCGACGGCGGCGGAGCCCAGCTGCGTGTCGCCGTTGAAGTAGGCGACGATTCCGGATGCTGCGGGCTCGACCGTCGCGCCGAGCGTGAAGTCAGCGCCGGCCAGGCTCGAAGCGGCCGGATCGACCGTCAGGGTCGTGGTGGTCGCGACGGCAGGGGCAGGAATGTACTCGAGCGGTTGGGTCAGGTTCTGACTCGGGTCGGGCACGCCGTGGGCCTTGCGCGAGAACAGCGTGTAGCTCGTGCCCTCCGTGTACGCCGGCACCGGGATGTCGACGGAGAACGAGCCGTCGCCGTTCATCGGCGCCGTGGCGCCGAGACCCGGAAGCGCGCCCACCGTGTTGGCCGTGTCGATCCAGACCGTGAAGGTGTCGCTGCTCGCGCCGGTCGCGCGAAGTCCCAGGTAGAGGCCGGGGCTCGTGGTGCTGTAGCCGGTTCCAGTGACGGTGATCGTGCCTCCGTCTCGAGGAAGCTGCGGCGCCGACAGGGCGGGTCCGGCGGCGAAGGCCGGTACGGCGGTCAGTGCTCCTGCCACGACGAGCAGGAAGGCGAGGAGGGCGGCCAGGGGCGCCCGGCTGCGCTCGAGGAACGGCTGCATGTTCACGTGTTCTCCGGCGCCGGCAACGCCGAGGCGCACCGGCGCATCAGTGCGATTCGGGTTGGTCACTTAGGTTTGGCTAACCTAATATCGACTCGAACGTAGGGCACCCTCCCAGCCGACGTCAAGCCTAAGGTAAGGCTCACCTAATGTTTCGCACTTCCCCCGCTCGGCGGTCTTCGACGCGCCTGGCGAGCGGCGTCGGCCTGCTCCTCGCCTTCGTCATCCTGTCGGGCTGTGCCGCGATCGCCACCGCGGCCGACGCCACCGATACGGACTGCCCTGCGGCCGCCGAGCCCTTGGCATCGCTCACCCTCGTCGACGATCCGCGCGCCGCGACCGGTCCCTCGACGGCGTGCCTGGCCTCGCACGCGATCGAGGCGGTCGCCGCCGACGGGGCGCCCGAACTGCCGGTGACGGTGACGGATGCCGAGGGCCGAGACGTCGAGATCACCGATGTCAGCCGCATCCTGCCCGTCGACATCTCGGGCACGATCGCGGCGACGGTGTTCGGGCTCGGACTCGGAGATGCCGTAGTCGGGCGCGACTCGTCGACGTCGTTCGACGGCACCGAGGACCTTCCGGTGGTGACGAAGTCGGGGCACACCCTCAACGCGGAGGCCATCCTCGAGCTGGCTCCGACCGTGATGCTGACCGACACGTCCATCGGTCCGAAGGAGGTGCGCCAGCAGCTCCGCGATGCCGGCATTGCCGTCGTGGTGGTCTCGAGCGAGCGGCGCGCCGACACGGTGTCCGACCTCGTTTCGGAGATCGCTGGTGCGCTGGGCGTCCCCGACCGGGGCGACGCGCTCGCGGATCGGCTCGCTGCAGACGTGACCGCGGCAGAGGCCGAGGTGGCCGAGATCGCGCCGGTGGCGGCATCCGATCGTCCGCGCATGCTGTTCCTCTACGTGCGGGGAAGCGCGAACGTCTACTACATCTTCGGCCGGGACTCCGGGGCGGACTCCCTCATCGAGGCGGTCGGCGGCGTCGACGTCGCAGGCGAGATCGGCTGGGAGGGCATGAAGCCGATGACCGCTGAGGCGCTCGTCGCGGCGCAGCCGGACGTGCTCGTGATGATGACCGACGGTCTGGCCTCGGTCGGCGGGGTCGACGGTCTGCTCGAGCGCATTCCGGCTCTGCAGCAGACGCCTGCCGGAGCGAACCGCCGAGTGGTCGACATGGCGGATGCCGAGATCCTGAGCTTCGGGCCGCGCACCGCCGACGTCATCCGCGCCCTGGCACGAGCGGTCTACGCCCCGGCATCGGCGCCCGCCGCGACGCCGACCGAAGAACCCGTGTCGTGACGGCTGCCATCGCGACGGCCGAGGTCGTCACCGGGGTGCCCACGACGCATCGCGGCCGCAGGTTCGCCATCGTGGTCGCGGGACTCTCGGCGGCGATCGCGATCATCGTGATCGTGTCGCTCGGCCTCGGCCAGTACTGGCTGACACCGGTCCAGGTGGCGGGCGTGCTGCTGCAAGCCCTCGGTGTCGACACGCCCGGGGCGCCCGACGCACCGATGGCGGCCGGCGTGATCCTCGACATCCGGCTCCCCCGCATCGTGCTGGGGCTGCTCGTCGGCGCCGCGCTCGCGGTGTCGGGTGTGCTGATGCAGGCCATCTTCGGCAACCCGCTCGCCGACGCGGCCGTCGTCGGCGTCTCATCGGGCGCCGCGTTCGGCGCGGCCGCGAGCCTCACCTTCGGGCTCGCCGTGTTCGGCATGTGGACGACCCCGGCCTTCGCCTTCGCCGGCGGGCTCGTCGCGGTGTTCTCGGTCTATCTGATCAGTCGGTCCGGCGGACGTACCGAGGTCGTCACGCTGCTGCTCACCGGCATCGCGATCAACGCGATCGCGGGCGCCGGCCTCGCGTTCCTCACATTCCTCGGGACGACTGCGACCCGCGAGCAGATCGTGTTCTGGCAGCTCGGCAGCCTCAACGGCGCGCTGTGGCAGAACATCGCGCTCGTCGCGCCGCTGGTCGCGATCGGCGTCGCGGCGGCCGTCGCCGTCGCGCGCCGCCTGGACCTCTTCGCCCTCGGCGAGCGCACCGCCCGCCATCTCGGCGTGCGGGTCGAGCTGCTGCGCGTCACGGTGATCGTGATGGTCGCGCTGCTGGTCTGCGCGGCGGTGGCTTTCGCCGGGATCATCGGCTTCGTGGGGCTCGTCGTGCCGCACCTCATGCGCATGGCGATCGGCCCGGCGCACCTGCCGCTCGTGATCTCGAGCGCGCTCGGCGGTGCGCTCCTCATCGCCGTGGCCGATCTCATCGCCCGCACCGCCGTGCCTCTCGCCGACCTGCCGATCGGCATGATCACGTCGCTGGTGGGCGGGCCGTTCTTCCTGTGGCTGCTGCTGCGGACGCGTCGACGGGCGGGAGGCTGGGGATGACCGGGACGGATGATCTCGCTGCACCGACCAGGCACGCTCTCGAGCCGATGCCCGCGGGTCGAGGGGGCGGATCGGACTCGCGGGCGGCACGCGTGCCCGGCGCCGTGCGACTCGCCGCCCGAGGAGTGACCGTGACCCCGGCGGGAGCGCCGGGACCGGTGCTGGCGGATGCCGCGATCGACGTCCGCGCGGGCGAGCTCCACGCTCTGGTCGGGCCGAACGGCGCGGGCAAGTCGACGCTGTTCGGCGTGCTCGCCGGCGACATCACGCCGGATGCCGGCGGCGTCAGCCTCGACGGTGCGCCGCTCGGCGGCATCCCTCCCCGCGTGCTGGCGCGGCGGCGCGCGGTGCTGCTGCAGCAGAACGCGGTGTCGTTCCCCTTCACGGTGGAGCAGGTGGTGCGGATGGGACGGGCGCCGTGGGCGCGCACGCCCGCCGAGGATGACGATGACGCCGCGGTCGCCCGGGCGCTCGAGGCCACCGATCTCGCCGGTCTCGCCGGTCGCGGCATCACGTCGCTGTCGGGCGGCGAGCGCGCACGCGCCGCGCTCGCGCGGGTGCTCGCGCAGGCCTGCGACGTGCTGCTGCTCGACGAGCCGACCGCGGCCCTCGACCTCAAGCATCAGGAGGACGTGCTGCGGATCGCCCGCGGTCGCGCGGACGAGGGCGCGGCGGTCGCCGTGGTGCTGCACGACCTCAACGCCGCGCTCGGCGTGGCCGATCGCGTGACGCTGCTGTCGCGCGGGCGGGTCGTCGCCTCGGGAGCCCCGGCCGACGTGCTGACGGCCGCAGCCATCGAGGAGGTGTACGGGCAGCCCGTCGACGTCTTCACCCACCCCCGCACCGGCACGCCGGTAGTGAC
>NZ_JBJDRL010000056.1:0-25985 GCF_044987475.1 Microbacterium sp. ZW CA_36 | reverse complement strand
CGCATCGGCGGCTGGATCGCCCTCGGCATCGTGCTCGTGATCCTCGGCGGCATCGCCGGCGGCGCGTACTACGTGTGGACGACGTACGAGGACCAGATCCGCGAGGTCATGGGCTGGGAAGAGCCCAAGGACTACGAGGCCGGCCTCGCCAACGGCGAGGCGTTCGTCACGATCGCATCGGGCGACACCGGATCGCCCATCTCGCAGTCGCTGTACGACGCGGGAGTGACCAAGACCCCCGACGCCTTCTACGACTACCTGATCACGACCGGGCAGAACCCGATGTTCCAGCCCGGCGTGTACAAGCTCCAGAAGCAGATGACGAGCGAGGCGGCACTCGCGGCCCTCCTCGAGCCGGCGAACAAGCAGGAGTTCACCGCGCAGATCCCCGAGGGCTTCACGCTCGCCGGCACGCTCGAGCGGATCTCCGAAGGCACCGGCATCCCGCTCGCCGATCTGCAGGCTGCCGCCGCCGACCCGTCTCAGTACGGTGTTCCCGTCGATCCGGCCATCGTCGCGGCAGGGGGGCAGCCGCTCGAGGGCTGGTTGTTCCCCGCGACCTACACGTTCGACCCCAGCGTGACGGCGCAGTCCGCGATCCAGACCCTCGTCGACCGAACGGTGCAGTCGCTCGATGCGGCGGGCGTTCCCGCCGAGGACCGCCAGCGCATCCTCACGGTCGCCTCGATCATCCAGCGCGAGGCGCGCTACGAGGTCGATATGCAGAAGGTCTCGCGCGTGATCCAGAACCGCCTCGATCCCAGCAACCAGGAGACCTTCGGCAAGCTGCAGATGGACTCGACGGCGCAGTACGGCTACGGCGAGATGCACGACGGCACGGTGAGCTCGTCCGAAGAGGCGCTGAACGACCCGAACCCGTGGAACACGTACTACCACGCGGGGATGCCGATCGGTCCGATCTCTAACCCGGGTGACGTGGCGATCGACGCGGCCATGCATCCCGCGGACGGGCCGTGGCTGTACTTCGTGACGGTCAACCTCGACACGGGCGAGACGATCTTCACGAGCACGTACAGCGAGCACCTAGAGTACGTGGACCAGTGGCAGCAGTGGTGCAGCGAAAACCCGGACCGGGGGTGCTGAGCCCCGAGGCGACGCGTCTCGAGGTCTGGGGCGATCCGATCGCGCACAGTCGCTCGCCGCAGCTGCACGCCGCGGCGTACGCGGTGCTCGGTCTGGACTGGTCCTATGGGCTGCGCCGCGTCGACGAGGCGTCGTTCGCACGCGAGTTGACCGAGCTGGACGACAGCTGGCGCGGTCTCTCGCTCACGATGCCGCTGAAGGGCGTGGCCTTCGTGGCGGCATCCACCCGCGACCGCCGGGCCGAGCTGACCGGCGCCGTCAACACGCTGCTGCTCGATCCCGCCGGTCCGCGCGGTTTCAACACCGATGTCGGGGGCATCGTGCGCGCCCTCGCCGACGACGGGATCACGACGGTCGCGCATGCCCGCATCGTCGGCGCCGGTGCCACGGCGACCTCCGCCCTCGTCGCCCTGTCAGAGCTCGGGGTCGAAGAGGTCGACGTGGTCGCGCGCCGGCCCGAAGCGGTGGCGCCCCTGGCCGAGCTCGGTCGTCGGCTCGGCATCGCGGTGCGGACGGTCGCATTCCCGGCATCCGATCACCGCGCCGTGGAGCTCACCATCGCGACGCTGCCGGGGGACGCGCCGGTGACGGATGCCGCCGCCGACGCGCTCGCACGCGCCGGCGGCCTGCTGCTGGATGTCGTCTATGGGCACTGGCCCACCGCCCTGTCGGCCGCGTGGGATCGAGCGGACCGCGTCGCGCGGTCGGGGCTCGGGATGCTGCTGCACCAGGCCCTGCTGCAGGTCCGGATCTTCCGGAACGGCGACCCGGACGCGCCGCTCTCGAACGAGGCGGAGTCGCTGGAGGCGATGCGCCGCGTGCTCGAGGAGCCGACGACGGCGTAACGGCGGCCCCGGGCGTGGGAGACTGGACCAATGCTCCGCGTGCTCACGGCCGGCGAATCGCACGGCCCCGAACTCGTCGCCGTCATGGAGGGCCTGCCTGCGGGCGTCCCCATCTCCCGCGCCGCGATCCAGGCGGATCTCGCGCGCCGCAAGCTCGGCTACGGCCGCGGCTCGCGCATGAAGTTCGAAGAGGACGAGCTGACCATCTCGTCGGGTGTCGTGCACGGCACGAGCCTCGGCAGCCCCATCGCGCTGCGCATCGGCAACACCGAATGGCCGAAGTGGGTCGAGGTCATGAGCCCCGAGCCGGTCGAGCTCACCGAGAAGTCGCGCGGCCGCGGCGCCGCGCTCACGCGCCCGCGACCGGGCCACGCTGACCTCGTCGGCATGCAGAAGTACGGCTTCGACGAGGCCCGGCCGATCCTCGAGCGCGCGAGCGCCCGCGAGACGGCCGCCCGCGTCGCGCTCGGCGCCATCGCCCGCGCGTTCCTGGCCGAGCTCGGCATCCGTCTCGTCAGCCACACGCTCTCGATCGGCCCGGTGCAGGTTCCCGCGGGCTCGGCCCTGCCCACGCCGGACGACGTCGAGACGCTCGACGCGGATCCGCTGCGCTGCTTCGACGCCGCCACGAGCGCGGCCATGGTGGCCGAGGTCGACGAGGCGCGCAAGGACGGCGACACGCTCGGCGGCATCGTCGAGGTGCTGGCCTACGGCCTGCCGCCGGGGCTCGGCTCGCACGTCCACTGGGACCGCCGCCTCGACGCCAAGCTCGCGCAGGCGCTCATGAGCATCCAGGCCATCAAGGGCGTGGAGGTCGGCGACGGCTTCGAGACGACCCGCCGCCGCGGCTCCGCCGCCCACGACGAGCTGTTCGTGGCAGGCGAGGGCATCACGCGCTCGAGCGACAAGGCGGGCGGCACGGAGGGCGGCATGTCGACCGGCACCGTGCTGCGCGTGCGCGCCGGCATGAAGCCGATCGCGACCGTGCCGCGGGCCCTCCGCACTGTGGATGTCGCGACCGGCGACGCCGCGTCGGCGCACCACCAGCGCTCCGACGTGTGCGCCGTCCCGGCGGCGGGCGTCGTCGCCGAGGCGATGGTCGCGGTGGTCCTGGCCGACGTCGTGCTGGAGAAGTTCGGCGGCGACAGCGTCGCCGAGACGCGCCGCAACCTCGAGGGCTACCTCGCCGCCATCCCCGACGCGCTGCGCAGCGCGGCCGAGAGCGACGCCGGCCTCGCCGAGCATGACCTCGCACTCTGACGCCGTCGTGCTGATCGGTCCGATGGGGGCCGGCAAGACCAGCATCGGCAAGAAGGCCGCACGCGCACTCGGTGTGCGCTTCTTCGACACCGACGCGGCGGTCGTCCGCGACCACGGACCCATCGAGCAGCTCTTCGTCGAGCACGGCGAGGCGCGCTTCCGCGCGGCCGAGCGCGCCGCGGTCAGCGAGGGCCTCGCCACCGGCGGCATCGTCTCGCTGGGCGGCGGGGCCGTCATGGATCCCGACACGCGCGCCGAGCTCGCCGGTCACCGCGTCGTCCTCCTCACCGTGTCGCCGCGCGTGGTGGCGGGCCGCGTACGCGACTCGAACCGCCCGCTGCTGCAGGGTGGCGACGACGCGATCGAGCGCTGGACGGCGATCTTCGAAGAGCGCCGCCCAGTGTACGAAGAGCTCGCCGACGTGACGTTCGACACGTCGACCGGCCCGCTGCAGGACGTCGTGGACGCCCTGGTCGCCTGGGTGCGCGGCCAGACCGCCGAGCCCACCGACTCCGCACGGCCGGGCGACATCAGCCCCCGCGAGAAGGAGCAGACCGCGTGACCGATGCGACGACCATCACCGTGAGCGGGGACGCGAGCTACGACATCACCGTCGGCCACGGCATCCTGGCCTCCCTCGGCGAAGCGCTGCCCGCGGCCGCCCGCAAGGTGCTCGTGATCCACCCGCCGACCCTCGCCGCCCAGGCGGAGGGCCTGCGCGCGCAACTGGTGGGCGACCGTGAGGTGCTGCTGGCCGAGATCCCCGACGCCGAGGCCGGAAAGCGCATCGAGGTCGCCGCGTTCTGCTGGCAGGTCATGGGCAAGGCCGACTTCACCCGCACCGACGTCGTCGTAGGCTTCGGCGGGGGAGCGGTCACCGATCTCGCCGGCTTCGTCGCGGCCACCTGGCTGCGCGGCGTCGAGGTGGTGCAGGTGCCGACCACCGTGCTCGGCATGGTGGACGCGGCCGTCGGCGGCAAGACGGGCGTCAACACCGCCGAGGGCAAGAACCTCGTGGGCGCCTTCTGGGCGCCGCGCGCCGTCATCTGCGACCTCGACCTGCTCGACTCGCTGTCGCGCAACGAGCGCGTCGCGGGCTACGCCGAGGTCGTCAAGGCCGGCTTCATCTGGGCTCCCGAGATCCTCGACCTCGTCGAGGCCGACCCCGAGACCGCCGTCGACCCGCAGAGCGCCGCCTTCCGTCGCACCATCGAGCTCGCCATCGAGATGAAGGCGCGCGTCGTGGGGGAGGACCTGCGTGAAGCCGGCCTCCGCGAGATCCTCAACTACGGCCACACCCTCGGCCACGCCATAGAGCACGCCGAGCGCTACCGCTGGCGCCACGGCGCCGCGATCTCGGTCGGCATGGTCTTCGCCGCCGAGCTGTCACGGCTGGCGGGCCGGCTCCCGGATGCCGCCGCGCAGCGCCACCGCGACATCCTGGAGTCTCTCGGCCTGCCGACGACGTACGGTGCAGGGCGCTGGCCGACGCTGCTGGCAACCATGCAGCGCGACAAGAAGAGCCGCGGCGGCATGCTGCGCTTCATCGTGCTCGACGACATCGCCAAGCCCACCGTGCTCCAGGCGCCCGACGAATCCCTGCTCTTCGCCGCGTACCAGGAGGTCGCGGGCTGACGACGCGCCGATCGCCCCGATAGGGTGCTCGGATGACGGCATCGCCCGACCCTCGCCTCGCGGTGCGCCGCATCCGCTCCGACGAATGGCCTGCGGTACGCGCGCTGCGGCTCGAGTCCACCAGCGACCCCGACGCGGCGATCGCGTTCCTCGAGACTCCCGAGCAGGTCGCCGCGCGCAGTGACGACTTCTGGCGCGAGCGGACGCAGACCGCGGCGACCAGCGAGACCGCGGCGCAGTTCGTCGCGGTGGTCGACGGCGTCTGGGTCGGCAGCCTGTCGGTGCTGATCCGCGCCACCGGGCAGAAGGATCACCTCGGGCGGTTCGTCGACGACCGCAGAGCCGACGTCGTGGGCGTGTATGTGAACCCCGACCACCGTGGCTCCGGTGCGGTCGATGCCCTGCTCGCTGCGGCTGCGCAGTGGGCGGCCGGCCTCGGGCTGAGCAGGATCAGCCTCGACGTGCACCGCGACAACCCCCGCGCCCAGGCCGCGTACCGTCGATCCGGCTTCGCCCCCACCGGTGAGACGTACACGAGTTCGATCGGCCCGGAGATCGTCATGGCGCGACCGCTGCCCTGACACGAGGCATCCCCGCACCCGCTGATATCGTGGTGCGACCATGACCACGCCCCGCCGCCTGCTGCTCGTCAACGGACCCAATCTCAACCTCCTGGGCGCGCGGGAACCCGACATCTACGGCACAGCGACGCTCGCGGACGTGGAGCAGGTGACGACGGATGCCGCCGCCCGCCGCGGCTTCGAGGTGAGGGCGGTGCAGAGCAACCACGAGGGCGTGCTCCTGGACGCGATCCACGCGGCACGCGACGACTGCGCCGGCATCGTGATCAATCCCGGCGGGCTCACCCACACGTCCGTCGTGCTGCGCGACGCTCTCTCGGGCGTCGGCCTTCCCGTCGCCGAGGTCCACATCTCCGACGTGAAGACACGGGAAGAATTCCGTCATCATTCGTACGTCGCCGACGTCGCCCTGGTGCACGTGATCGGCGAGGGCGTGGCCGGCTACGCGACGGCCGTCGGGCGTCTCATCGACATCCTCACCGGGCAGGCCGAGGGCTGACGAATCGGCCGGGACCAGGCATCCCGTAGAATCGAACGTCGGCGCTGCCGGTCCCTGTGCTTGTCGAAGGGCAGCGACCGCCTCTCACTTCACGCCGCGCACACCACAACGAAACGGATTCGCACCCTCATGGCATCCACCGCAGACATCAAGAACGGCGTCGTCCTCAGCATCGACGGTCAGCTCTGGAACGTCATCGAGTTCCAGCATGTCAAGCCGGGCAAGGGTGGCGCATTCGTCCGCACGAAGCTCAAGAACGTCGTCTCGGGCAAGGTCGTCGACCGCACCTACAACGCGGGCGCGAAGATCGACATCGAGAACGTCGACCGCCGCGACTTCACGTACCTGTACAACGACGGCGACAACTTCGTCTTCATGGACGTCGTCGACTACGACCAGATCAACGTGGGCGCCGCCACCGTCGGCGATGCCGCCAACTTCCTGCTCGAGAACCAGCAGGTGCAGATCGCGCTCAACAACGGCAACCCGCTCTACGTCGAGCTGCCCGCGTCGGTCATCCTCGAGATCACCTACACCGAGCCGGGCCTGCAGGGCGACCGCTCGTCGGCGGGCACCAAGGCGGCGACGGTCGAGACGGGCTACGAGATCCAGGTCCCGCTGTTCGTGGAGACGGGCACCAAGGTCAAGGTCGACACGCGCACCGGCGACTACCTCGGCCGCGTCAACTGAGGTCGGCGGCCGCTGACCGATGAGTGCCCGTACGAAGGCGCGCAAACGCGCGCTCGACATCCTCTTCCAGGCCGACGTCCGCGGCGATGCGCCGGCGACCGTCCTCGCCGCCGAGGCGAAGCGGGCCGCAAACGAGCCCGCCCGCCAGGCCTCGTGGCTGTACGCCCGTGAGATCGTCGACGGCGTGATCGACAACCAGGACGCCATCGACGAGCAGATCACCACGTTCGCCAAGGACTGGACGCTCGCGCGCATGCCCGCGGTCGACCGCGCCGTGCTGCGCATCGGCGCATGGGAGATCCTCTACAACGACGAGGTGCCCACCGCCGTCGCCATCGACGAGGCGGTCGAGCTCGTCAAGGAGTTCTCGACCGACGAGTCCGGCCCGTTCGTCCACGGCGTCCTCGCCCGGATCGCGCGCGCCGGCTGATCACCGCACGCTCGCCGCGCTGTCGGCGCGCCTTGGCAGGATGGATGCCGTGACCCCGCCGTCCGCCGGACCCCCGCCGTTCGTCGACCCCGGGCACATCCGCCGCCACACCGACAGCGGCTCGTACGAACGCGGCGCCGCCTACTTCGCCGACGGGGCGGTGCAGCGGCTCGAGTGGGATCCGGTCGCTCTCGTGATCGAGGCCGTCGTCGCCGGCAGCGCCGGCAGGACGTACCGCTGCCGGGTGCGGCTCGACCCGCAGCGGGTGGACCACCCCATCGCCGCGACGTCGTGCACGTGCCCGGTGCAGTTCGACTGCAAGCACACGGTGGCGACGCTGCTCGCCGCCAACCGGCTCGCGGCGTCCGCACCGGCCGAACCGGGCGGATCGTCGTGGCGTGCGGTGTTCGCCTCGCCGGCCCCGGCGGCGCGGACCTACACGCCGCTCGCCCTCGGCGTCGAGCTGCGCCAGCGCGTCCGTCGCGGCGCATCGGCCTGGGCGCCGGCCCGCGTCGAGTCGGCGACGCCCCGCGGTCTGCACCAGCACGGCGCCGATGTGCTCGTCGGTCTCCGTCCACTCGAGCGCTCCGGCCGTTCCGACGCCTGGATCAAGGGCGGCGTGTCGTGGGACGCGCTGCGCCGACCGACGACGGTGTACAACCCCGCGCAGGCCCGCTGGTTCGCCGAGCTGCACAGCATCGGCCGCGACGTCCGATCGTTCGGCGCCTTCTCCGACGTGTCGGAGTGGCTGACGCTCGACGACATCGAGTCCAGCCTCCTCTGGCCGCACCTGGCCGCCGCCGCAGGCCACGGCATCCCGTTCGTCCCGACGAAGCGCAGCAGCACGGTCGCACTGGCGTCCACGGCGACCGTCGCTGTGCAGGCGCAGCGAACCGCACACGGCCTCGAGGTCCTGCCCGTCGTCACGATCGACGGCGAGCAGGATGATGCCGCCACCCTGCGCCCGGTCGGACACACAGGGGTCTACCGCTTCACGGTGCAGCGTGAGCGCATCGATCTGGTGCTGGCCGCCGTCGCGCTGCCCGACCCGGTACCCGCGCTCCTCACCGCGCGCGAGGCGGTGACGGTCCCGGCCGAAGAGGCCGACGAGTTCGTCCGCGACCACCTGCCCCGCATCGCACGGCGCGTGGAGATCGACGCCCCGGGTCTCGAGGTCGCGCCGCCACCCCGGCCGCAGCTGGTGCTGCTGGTGAAGTTCGAGCCGAGCCACCGGCTCGTCTACACGCTGTCGTGGCGCTATGGCGACGCCGAGCTGCGGGGGCTCGACGCGACCGACGACGACCGCGACGCGGCGGCAGAAGCGGCGATCCGCGGCCGCGTCGAGGCGCTGTGGCGGGATCACGCCCCCGTGGACTTCGCCGCCGCCGGGTCGCTCGTGAGGCTGGAAGCAGCGGAGTTCGCCTCGCAGCTGCTGCCACTCCTGGAAGCCGACGAGGACGTCCGCGTCGAGATCTCGGGCGAGCGTCCGCCGTACCGCGAGCTCTCCGGCGATCCCCGGATCGACATCACCTCGGTCGAGACGACCGACGCCGACTGGTTCGACCTGGGCGTCGTCGTGACGATCGACGGCCGCCGCATTCCGTTCGGAACCCTGTTCACCGCTCTCTCTCGCGGCCGCAAGAAGATCCTGCTCAGCGACGGCGCCTACTTCTCACTGTCCCATCCCTCACTGCACCGGCTGCGCGACCTCATCGACGAAGCCGGAGAGCTCGATGAATGGGAGACCGGGCCGCGCATCAGCCGGTACCAGACGGCGCTGTGGGCGGATTTCGAGGATCTCGCCGATGATGCGCAACCCGCGGTCTCCTGGCGCGCCACGGTCGAGGCGCTGCGTGACGCCGACGGGGTGCCCGCCACGCCGCTCCCGTCCACGCTGCAGGCGGACCTGCGCCCGTATCAGCGGGTCGGCTACGACTGGCTGGCCTTCCTGTGGCAGCACCGGCTCGGCGGCATCCTGGCCGACGACATGGGTCTCGGCAAGACACTGCAGCTGCTGGCCCTCATCGCCCACGCGCGTGAGCACGGCGAGGAGCGCCCCTTCCTGGTGGTGGCGCCCACATCCGTGCTCTCGACATGGCGCAGCGAGGCGGCGCGGTTCGTGCCCGGTCTGCGTGTGGCCGTCGTCGACGCGACGCGCGCCAAGCGGGGGACGACGGTGTCGGATGCCGCAGCCGCCGCCGACATCGTCGTGACCTCGTACACGCTGCTGCGCCTGGATGAGGCCGAGTTCGGCCGTGTCACGTGGGCGGGCCTGATCCTGGACGAGGCGCAGTTCGTGAAGAACAGCCAGACCAAGGCCTACCGGGCGGCACGCGACCTGCCGGCAGATGTCGTCTTCGCCGTCACCGGCACGCCGCTCGAGAACAGCCTCACCGAGCTGTGGGCGCTGCTCTCGCTCACGGCGCCCGGTCTGTTCCCGTCGGCACGCCGGTTCCGCGAGGAGTACATCGGTCCGATCGAGAAGGGCAAGGTGCCCGAGAACCAGGAGGGCGGCGCGTATCGCGCCGGCCGTCTCGCGCGCCTGCGGCGCCGCATCCGTCCGCTGGTGCTCCGACGCACGAAGGAGCTGGTCGCAGCCGACCTGCCTGCGAAGCAGGAGCAGGAGGTGCGCATCGAGCTAGGCGCCGCCCACCGCGCCCTCTACGACACTGTCCTGCAGCGTGAGCGCCAGAAGGTGCTGGGACTGCTCGAAGACCTCGACCGCAACCGCTTCATCGTGTTCCGCTCCCTGACCCTGCTGCGCATGCTCAGCCTCGCCCCCGAGCTCGTCGATCCGGCCCACGCCCATATCGCGCCGAGCAAACTGGGCGCCCTGTTCGAGCAGCTCGACGAAGCCCTCGCCGAGGGGCACCGCGCCCTCGTGTTCAGTCAGTTCACGTCGTTCCTCGGCCTGGTGTCGGCGCGACTCGAGGAGCGCGGCATCCCCTACGCGTACCTCGACGGGTCGACGCGCGATCGCGATGGCGCCGTCGAGGCCTTCCGCGGGGGAGAGGCGCCGGTGTTCCTCATCAGCCTCAAGGCGGGCGGCTTCGGCCTGACGCTGACCGAGGCGGACTACGTGTTCCTGCTCGACCCCTGGTGGAATCCGGCCGCCGAGGCGCAGGCGGTCGACCGCGCGCACCGCATCGGCCAGCACCGCAGCGTCATGGTGTACCGCCTCATCGCCAACGGCACCATCGAGGAGAAGGTGATGGCGCTGCAGCGGCGCAAGGCGCGACTGTTCCGGTCGGTGATGGACGACGATGCCCTCTTCGGCCAGGCGCTCACCGCCGACGACATCCGCGGGCTGTTCGACGAGTGAGCCTCGCTGCCGCACCGGCTACCGAGCGGATCGCTTTTGCACGGCCGCGCGATCCGGTGCGCTCGACGAGCCTCGCCTAGACTCGTCTGGTTCGCGGATCGATTGCTGGATAGGGGAGGAGTCCCATGCGCATCACGGGCCTCGGCCACGCCGGAATGTTCATCGAGACGGCGGGAGGAAGCATCCTCTGCGACCCGGTGATCGGCCCGACCTTCTTCGGGTCGTGGTTCCCGTTCCCCGACAACCGGGGACTCGACTGGCAGAAGTACGGCAACGCGGACTTCCTGTACATCTCGCACCGACACCGTGACCACTTCGACCCGGCGCTTATGGAGCGCTTCGTTCCGAAGAGCATCAGGGTGCTGCTCCCGGAGTACCCCACCGACGACCTCGAGCAGGATCTCCGCGCGCTCGGCTACGACAACATCGTCTTCACCCAGGCGGGCGTCCCGCTCGACTTCGGCGACCTCAAGGTGATGGTCACCCCGCTGCGCGCGCCGAGCGACGGGCCGATCGGCGACTCGTCCCTGAGCGTCGACGACGGCACAGCCAGCATCCTGAACCAGAACGACTCGCACCCGCTCGACCTCGAGAAGCTGCTGGGCTTCTCCAAGCCCGAGGCGTACTTCACGCAGGTCTCGGGCGCCATCTGGTGGCCGATGGTCTACGACCTGCCCCAGGACGCCAAGCAGAACTTCGCGAAGCTCAAGCGCGACGCGCAGAACAAGCGCGCGATGTACTACATCGAGAAGGTCGATGCCGAGCACGTCTTCCCGATGGCCGGTCCGCCGATGTTCCTGCGCGAGGAGCTGTTCAAGTACAACGGCTACGGTCTCGACGGCGATGCGATCTTCACCGACCAGCGGCAGTTCCTGCAGCACATGAAGGAGCTGCGTCCCGACCAGAAGAGCTACGAGTTCTTGCCGGGAACCGTCGTCGAGCTGAACGACGGCGAGATCTCGATCACGCAGACCCTCTACACGGATGCCGAGATCGACCGCATCTTCGACGACAAGTGGTCGTATCTGGCCGAGCAGCGCGACTCCCGCCAGGAAGAGATCCGCGCGGAAGAGGCGTCGCGCGCCGCCGTGCTGCCGCCCGACGAGATGCTCTCCGCGATCAAGGAATGGTGGGAGCCGCTGCTGCGGCGCGCCCGCACGATCCGCAACGGAGTCGGCGGCGTCGTGCGCTTCCGCATCGGCGACCTCGACATGGTGGTGGACTTCCCGAAGGCGAAGGTCCGCGAGTACGCCGATGACGAGTGCATCTACTGGTACACCATCCCCGCTGACTTGGTGTCGACCAACATCGCCGACCACGAGATCGACTGGTCGAACTCGATCTTCCTCTCGATGCAGTTCGAGGTGGGGCGCAGCGGCAAGTTCAATGAGTTCCTGACCACGTTCCTCAAGTGCCTGTCACGCGACCGCATCGAGTACGTCGAGAACTGGTACGCGGAGCAGACGGATCAGACCGAGGACGCCCAGCTCGGCGACTGGCTCGTGCAGCGTCGCTGCCCGCACCTCCGCGCGGACCTGACCAAGACGGGCAAGATCGAGGACGGCGTCCTGACCTGCTCCCTCCACGACTGGAAGTGGGATCTCGCCAGCGGCAAGTGCCTGACGAGCCAGGGACACCCCATCCGCGCGTCCCAGGTGGAGGACGATCTGTACCGCGCAGCGGCGACCTCCGCGGCCTGATCCACTTCGAAGCGCCGTCTCGTTGTGGATGATCTACAACGAGACGGCCGTTCCGTCCCCGATGCCATGTAGGCGGGACGTCAATCTGTGCAGCCGCGTATCATCGCGCCCCCCGCTCGAGTCCTGATCACCGTGCCCGCGATCGCGGGCGATCAGAACCCGAAGGAGTCACGCCATGACCACCGTTCCCGCACACGGCGCCGGCCGCGTCGTCGCCCCCGCGTCCACCGGTCGCCCCCACCCGATCCGCTCCCTCCTCTCGTGGGAGTCGCGCGCTGAGGCCGCCGTCAAGGTCTCGCTGCAGCGCTGGAGCATCGCGGCTCTGCGCGTCGCCCTCGGCGCCGTCTTCGCCGTCTTCGGCGCACTCAAGCTGTTCCCGGGCGTCAGCCCGGTCGAGGCTCTCGTGAGCCAGACCTGGGAGAAGCTCACCTTCGGGCTCGTGAGCGGACAGGCCGCGCTCGTCGCGACCGCCGTGATCGAGGTCGCCGCAGGAGCCCTCCTCATCGCCGGCGGCGCATTCGCCCGCATCGGTCTGGTGGTGCTCGCACTCGCATTCGTCGGCATCCTGTCGCCGATCGTGCTGCTGCCCGGCGAGGTCTTCAGCCCCGTCGGCCCGACACTCACGGGGCAGTACATCTTCAAGAACGTGGTGCTGATCGCGGCCGCACTGGTCGTCGCCTCCCAGGTTCTCCGCGGTTCGTCGACGCGACGCTGACCACGGGCATCTCCGCCGCGAAGGCCGGTCCCGATTCGGGGCCGGCCTTCGCGGTGACATAGACTGGGCGGCGATCACAGCAACCTTTAACCCCGTCCCGTGAGGCGGAGAAGGGAGCGGCGGATGAGCACGCCCACCGTGCAGCCTCGCACCGTCATGACCGGCGCCGACATCGCCCGGGCCCTGACTCGGATCTCCCACGAGATCCTCGAGTCCAACAAGGGCCCCGACGATCTGGTTCTTCTCGGCATCCCCACTCGCGGCGTCACCCTCGCGCAGCGGATCGGTGCGCTGGTGGAGCAGTTCGGCGGCGTACCGGTCCCGATCGGCGCTCTCGACGTCACGATGTACCGTGACGACCTGCACCGCAATCCGACCCGCGCCCCGCAGCGCACCCAGATCCCGCCGGGCGGCGTCGACGGCAAGGTCGTCGTCCTGGTGGACGACGTGCTCTTCTCCGGGCGCAGCATCCGCGCGGCCCTCGACGCTCTGCAGGACATCGGCCGCCCCGCCGCGGTGCGACTGGCGACCCTCGTCGACCGCGGGCACCGCGAACTGCCCATCCGGCCCGACTTCGTCGGCAAGAACCTGCCGAGCTCCCGTGACGAGCGGGTCAACGTGCGCCTCGAAGAGACCGACGGCGCGGAGTCCGTCACGATCGAGGGGCGGTGACGGTCGGCTCATGAGGCACCTCCTCGACACCCAGACCCTCGCCCGCACGGATGCTCTGCGCATCCTCGATGTGGCCGAAGACATGGCAGACACGCAGCGGCGCGAGGTCAAGAAGCTGCCGACACTGCGCGGCAAGACCGTCGTCAACCTCTTCTTCGAGGATTCGACGCGCACGCGCATCTCGTTCGAGGCGGCAGCGAAGCGCCTGTCGGCCGACGTGATCAACTTCTCCGCGAAGGGCTCCAGCGTCTCGAAGGGCGAGTCGCTGCAGGACACCGCGCAGACCCTCCAGGCGATGGGAGCGGATGCCGTCGTCATCCGCCACGGCGCGTCCGGCGCGCCGCGCACCCTCGCCACCAGCGGCTGGATCAGCGCCGGGGTGGTCAACGCCGGCGACGGCACCCACGAGCACCCCACGCAGGCGCTCCTCGACGCGTTCACGATCCGCAAGCGCCGCTTCGGCGACGACAGCCGCGGCCGCGACCTCGCCGGGGTGAAGGTGACCATCGTCGGGGACGTCCTGCACTCGCGGGTCGCCCGCTCGAACGTGTGGCTGCTCACCACCCTCGGCGCCCGGGTGACCCTGGTCGCTCCGCCGACCCTCGTGCCGCAGGACATGTCGCGGTGGCCCGTGCAGGTGCGGTACGACCTGGACGAGGCGATCTCCGCCGGCCCCGACGCGCTCATGATGCTGCGCATCCAGCTCGAGCGCATGAATGCGGCGTATTTCCCGACTGAACGGGAGTATTCACGCCGCTGGGGCCTCGACGCACGCCGTCTTCAGGCACTCGGAGCGGATAGCATTGTCATGCACCCCGGACCCATGAACCGGGGTCTGGAGATCTCCGCAGAAGCCGCGGACTCGCCGCGCTCGACGGTGCTCGAGCAGGTCGCGAACGGCGTCTCGGTGCGCATGGCCGCGCTCTACCTGCTGCTGGCAGGAGCGGAGCACGGAGCGGCCGAGACCGCACCCGCGACGGACGCCCCGGTCACCGGCGGCGAAGAGAAGGAGAACACCCGATGAGCGAGACCCTTCTCTTCCGCGGGGCACACGTCGAAGGATCCACCGCTGCCGACGTGATCGTCGACGACGGCGTCATCGCCGAGATCGGCCCCGGTCTCAGCCGCGCCGGGGCGACCGTCGTCGACGTCGACGGTCTGGTGATGCTGCCCGGCCTGGTGGACCTGCACACGCACCTGCGCGAGCCCGGGTACGAGGCGTCCGAGACGATCCTCACCGGTTCGCGGGCAGCAGCTGCGGGCGGCTACACGGCCGTCTTCGCAATGCCCAACACCTCGCCCGTCGCCGACACCGCCGGCGTCGTCGAGCAGGAGCTCGCCCTCGGCGAGGCGGCCGGCTTCGTCACGGTGCAGCCGATCGGCGCCGTCACCGTCGGCCAGAAGGGCGAGCGTCTGGCGGAGCTCGGCGCGATGGCCGATTCCCGGGCGCGCGTGCGCGTCTTCAGCGACGACGGCTTCTGCGTCTGGGACCCGCTCATCATGCGGCGAGCGCTCGAGTACGTGAAGGCGTTCGACGGCGTGATCGCCCAGCACGCGCAGGATCCGCGGCTCACCGAGGGCGCCCAGATGAACGAGGGCGCGGTCTCGGCCGAGCTGGGCCTCGCAGGCTGGCCGGCGGTGGCAGAGGAGTCGATCATCGCCCGCGACGTGCTGCTCGCGGAGCACGTCGGCTCACGCCTGCACGTGTGCCACCTCTCGACGGCAGGCTCGGTCGACATCATCCGCTGGGCCAAGCGCCGCGGCGTCGACGTCACCGCTGAGGTGACGCCGCACCACCTGCTGCTCACCGACGAGCTGGTGCGCGACTACGACGCCCGCTTCAAGGTGAACCCGCCGCTGCGGCGCGAGGAGGACGTGCTCGCGGTGCGCGAGGGCCTCGCCGACGGCACCATCGACATCGTCGCGACCGATCACGCCCCGCATCCGACCGAGGCGAAGGCGTGCGAGTGGCACGCTGCAGCCAACGGCATGGTGGGGCTCGAGAGCGCGCTGCGGGTGGTCCAGCAGGCGATGGTCGACACGGGGCTGCTCACCTGGGGCGACGTCGCCCGGGTGATGTCGCGCGAGCCCGCGCGGATCGGCCGCCTCACCGGTCACGGCACCCCCCTCACCGAGGGGCAGCCGGCATCCCTCGCGTTCTACGACCCGGCCCCGCGCCGCACCTTCACGACCGACGATCTGCGCGGGCGGAGCGTGAACTCGCCGTACCTCGGGCGCGAGCTGCCGGGCGACGTGCGCTGGACCCTCCACCGGGGCACGGTCACGGTCGCCGACGGCGCCCTGCTCGACGCACCGGGGGTGCGCGCATGACTCGCGAGGGTGCGCTCGGCGTCATCGTGCTCGTCACGATCGCGCTGCTCGGCCTGCTGGTGTGGGCGTGGTGGCGACGGACGCGGCGCGATGCGACGCCCCTGGTCCACCCGGGAGAACTTCCCGCCGACGCCCACGTGCGCGCGACGTTCGCCGCACTGTACGTCGCGACGACCGCTCGCGACGCTCCGCTGGAGCGCATCGCGGCCCCCGGCATGGCGTTCCGCTCGAAGGCGACCGTGACGGTCGCCGACGAGGGCGTCGCCGTGGGTCTCACCGGGCAGGACCCGTTCGTGCTGACTCCCGACCGCATCGTCGACGTCGGCCAGTCCACGGTCGCGATCGACCGCGTCGTCGAAGCCGGCGGCCTCACCCGGCTGACCTGGCGCACCGACGCCGGCTCGACCGTCGACACCTACTTCCGACCCCAGGATGCCTCGGCCCGCGCCCTCGCGGACGCTGTGGCCGGCATCCTTCCCCCGACCCAGACGGGAACCGATTCATGACCTCCCTCTTCCAGACAGACCCTGCCGTCCTCGTGCTCGAGGACGGGACCCGCCACGTCGGACGCGCGTACGGCGCCCTCGGCACCACGATCGGCGAGGTCGTCTTCGCCACCGGCATGACCGGCTACCAGGAGACGCTCACCGATCCCTCGTACGCCGGCCAGATCGTGCTGCAGACGGCGCCCCACATCGGCAACACCGGCATGAACGACGAGGACCCGGAGTCCCGCCGCATCTGGGTGTCGGGCTACATCGTGCGCGACCCCTCGCGCGTCGTCTCCAACTGGCGCGCCGACGAGTCGCTCGACGACGCGCTGGTCGAGGACGGCGTCGTCGGCATCAGCGGCATCGACACGCGCGCCGTGACCCGCCACATCCGCTCGGCCGGCAGCATGCGCGGCGCGATCTTCTCCGGCGAGGCCGCGGCGATCGACGCCGAGGAGCAGCTGCGACTGGTGCGCGAGGCGCCCGAGATGGCCGGCCAGAACCTCTCGGCGCAGGTGTCGGTGACCGCCGCCGAGGTCACGGAGGCGACGGGGGAGCGCATCGGCAACCTCGCGGTGCTCGACCTCGGCGTGAAGCAGGCGACCGTCGACAACCTCGCCGCCCGCGGGTTCGAGGTGCACGTGCTGCCGCAGGACGTCACGATCGACCAGATCCGCGCGATCGACCCGGTCGCGGTCTTCTACTCCAACGGCCCCGGCGATCCGGCCGCGTCGGGCGACCACGTCGACCTCCTGCGCGACGTGCTCGACGACGGCCTGCCGTTCTTCGGCATCTGCTTCGGCAACCAGCTGCTCGGCCGCGCGCTCGGCCTGGGCACCTACAAGCTGCCGTTCGGCCACCGCGGCATCAACCAGCCGGTGCTCGACAAGTCGACCGGTCGCGTCGAGATCACCGCCCACAACCACGGGTTCGCCGTGGACGCGCCGGTGGACGGCGAGTTCGACAGCCCCCACGGCTACGGGCGCATCGAGGTCAGCCACGTCGGGCTGAACGATCAGGTGGTCGAGGGCCTGCGGGCCCTCGACATCCCCGCGTTCTCCGTGCAATACCACCCCGAGGCGGCCGCCGGCCCGCACGACGCCAACTACCTGTTCGACCGCTTCCGCGACCTCGTCGTCGCGAACCTCCAGAAGAAGGCCGCGAAGTAATGCCCAAGCGCGACGACATCAACTCCGTCCTGGTCATCGGCTCCGGCCCGATCGTCATCGGGCAGGCGTGCGAGTTCGACTACTCGGGCACACAGGCCTGCCGCGTCCTCCGCGAGGAGGGCGTGCGCGTCATCCTGGTGAACTCGAACCCGGCCACGATCATGACCGACCCCGACTTCGCCGATGCGACCTACATCGAGCCGATCAACTGGCGTGTGATCGAGACGATCATCGCGAAGGAGAAGCCCGACGCGATCCTGCCGACGCTGGGCGGCCAGACGGCGCTCAACGCCGCGATCGACCTCCACAAGCACGGGATCCTCGAGAAGTACGACGTCGAGCTCATCGGCGCCGACTTCGAGGCGATCAACAAGGGCGAGGACCGGCAGATCTTCAAGCAGCTCGTGCTCGACGCGGGCGCCGACGTCGCGGCATCCCGGATCGCCCACACCATGGACGAGGTGCTCGCCGCCGCCGACGAGCTGGGCTACCCGCTCGTCGTCCGCCCGTCCTTCACGATGGGGGGCCTCGGCTCGGGCTTCGCGTACGACGAGGCCGACCTCCGGCGCATCGCCGGTGCGGGCCTGCACGACTCGCCGACCAACGAGGTGCTCCTCGAGGAGTCCATCCTCGGCTGGAAGGAGTACGAGCTCGAGCTCATGCGCGACACCGCCGACAACACGGTCGTCGTCTGCTCGATCGAGAACGTCGACCCCGTCGGCGTGCACACGGGCGACTCGATCACCGTCGCCCCGGCGCTGACCCTCACCGACCGCGAGTACCAGAAGCTGCGCGACATCGGCATCGACATCATCCGCGCGGTGGGCGTCGACACCGGCGGCTGCAACATCCAGTTCGCCGTGGACCCTGCGACCGGGCGCATCATCGTGATCGAGATGAACCCCCGCGTCTCGCGGTCCTCGGCGCTCGCCTCCAAGGCGACCGGCTTCCCGATCGCCAAGATCGCGGCCAAGCTCGCGATCGGCTACCGCCTGGACGAGATCCCCAACGACATCACCAAGGTGACGCCGGCGAGCTTCGAGCCGACGCTCGACTACGTGGTCGTGAAGGTGCCCCGCTTCAATTTCGAGAAGTTCCCGGCAGCCGACACCACGCTGACCACGACCATGAAGTCGGTCGGCGAGGCGATGGCGATCGGCCGCAACTACGCGACCGCTCTGCAGAAGGCGCTGCGCTCGCTCGAGAAGCGCGGGTCGAGCTTCCACTGGGGCGACGAGGCGCGCTCGGTCGACGAGCTGCTCGAGATCGCGAAGCGGCCGACCGACGGCAGGATCGTCGTGCTGCAGCAGGCGCTGCGCAAGGGCGCCACGGTCGAGCAGGCGTTCGAGGCCACCAAGATCGACCCGTGGTTCATCGACCAGATCGTCCTCATCAACGAGGTCGCCGAGTTCGTGCGCCAGGCGGGGGAGCTGGATGCCGCCACCCTGCGCATCGCGAAGGAGCACGGCTTCAGCGACGCCCAGATCGCCGAACTCCGCTCCGACACCGAGGCCCAGGTGCGCGGCGTCCGCCACGGACTCGGCATCCGTCCGGTCTACAAGACCGTCGACACCTGCGCGGGGGAGTTCCCCGCGCTCACGCCGTACCACTACTCGAGTTACGACGCCGAGACCGAGGTCACGCCGTCGGAGCGCACGAAGGTCGTCATCATCGGGTCGGGGCCGAACCGCATCGGCCAGGGGGTCGAGTTCGACTACTCGTGCGTGCACGCGTCGTTCGCGCTGGCCGACGCCGGCTACGAGACGGTCATGGTCAACTGCAACCCCGAGACCGTGTCGACCGACTACGACACCTCCGACCGCCTCTACTTCGAGCCGCTGACCCTCGAGGACGTCCTCGAGGTGCTGCACGCCGAGGCGCAGTCGGGCGAGATCCTCGGCGTCATCTGCCAGCTCGGCGGCCAGACGCCCCTGGGTCTCGCCAAGGGCATCGAGGACGCCGGCTACACGATCCTCGGCACCAAGCCGGCCGCGATCGACCTCGCCGAGGAGCGTGAGCTGTTCTCGCGCCTGCTCGACGAAGCCGGACTCGTCGCGCCGCGCAACGGCACCGCGATCGACGTGGAAGGCGCCGTCGCGGTGGCCGAGGAGATCGGCTACCCGGTGCTCGTGCGCCCGAGCTTCGTGCTCGGCGGCCGCGGCATGGAGATCGTGTACTCGACCGAGGCGCTGCGCGACTACTTCGTGCGCATCGCCGACGCGGCGATCATCGGCCCCGGTCTGCCGCTGCTGGTGGACCGCTTCCTCGACGACGCGATCGAGATCGACGTCGACGCGCTGTTCGACGGCACCGAGCTGTACATCGGCGGCGTGATGGAGCACCTCGAGGAGGCCGGCATCCACTCCGGCGACTCGTCGTGCACCCTGCCGCCGGTCAGCCTCGGCCGCACCGACATCGATCGCGTCCGCATCGCGACGCACGCCATCGCCGAGGGCGTCGGTGTGCGCGGACTCCTCAACGTGCAGTTCGCCATCTCGGCCGGCGTGCTCTACGTGATCGAGGCGAACCCGCGCGCGAGCCGCACCGTGCCCTTCGTCTCGAAGGCGCTCGGCATCCCGCTCGCCAAGGCCGCCTCGCGCATCATGGCGGGCACGTCGATCGCCGACCTCAAGGCGGAAGGGCTGCTGCCCGAGCAGGACGGCTCGCGCGTGCCGCTGGACGCGCCGGTCGCGGTGAAGGAGGCCGTGCTGCCCTTCAAGCGGTTCCGCACGGCCGACGGTCAGACCGTCGACTCGGTCCTCGGCCCCGAGATGCGCTCCACCGGCGAGGTCATGGGCATCGACCGGGACTTCCCGACGGCCTTCGCCAAGTCGCAGGAGGCCGCGTACGGCGGCATGCCGCAGTCCGGGACGGTCTTCATCTCGGTCGCCGACAGTGACAAGCGGGCCGTGATCCTGCCCGCCCACCGCCTGCAGGAGCTCGGCTTCGAGCTGGTCGCGACCGAGGGCACCGCCGAGATCCTCGCCCGCAACGGCATCAAGGTGCGCGTGGTCAGCAAGTACTCCGAGACCCAGGAGTCGGGCGCCACCAACATCGTGGACCTGATCAACGCCGGCGAGATCGACATCGTGGTGAACACCCCGTCCGGCGGCGCGGCCCGCGCCGACGGCTACGAGATCCGCGCCGCGGCGGTGGCCGGCGACAAGGCGCTGTTCACGACGATGGCCGTGCTCGGCGCCGCGGTCAGCGCGCTGCCGGTGCTGCGCGAGGGCTTCGACGTCAGGAGTCTCCAGGAATACGCAGAGGATCGGCGGGCGCGCGCATGATCTCGTTCGGCGAGCGGGTCCGCGCCGCCTTCGCCGCGCACGGCCAGCTGTGCGTCGGCATCGATCCGCACGTCCATCTCCTCGCCGAGTGGGGACTGGATGCCTCCGCCGTCGGTGCGCGCGAGTTCGGCCTGCGCGTCGTGGAGGCCGCTGCGGGCCGCGTCGGCGTCGTCAAGCCCCAGGTCTCGTTCTTCGAGGTCTACGGCTCGGCGGGCTTCGCCGCCCTGGAGGACGTCCTCGCCGCCGCGCGCGCCGCCGGTCTGCTGGTGATCGCCGACGCCAAGCGCGGCGACATCGGATCGACCATGGATGCCTACGGAGAGGCCTGGCTCACGCCGGGCTCTCCGCTGGAGGCCGACGCGATGACGGCGAACCCCTTCCTCGGCGTAGGCGCTCTCGAGGGCACGTTCGACGTCGCGGAGCGCAACGGCAAGGGTGTGCTCGTGCTCGCCGCGACGAGCAATCCCGATGGCTTCACCGCGCAGCGGGCGGTCCTCCCGACCGGCGAGACGGTATCGGCCGCGATCATGCGCGAGATCTCGGAGCACAACGCCCGTTCGACTCCGGACGGCCAGTGGGGGAGCCTCGGCGTGGTCATCGGCGGTACCGTGGACTGGGAGGATGCCGGCCTCGCGGCGTTCTCACCGGTCGCCCCGATCCTCGCTCCGGGCTTCGGTCACCAGGGGGCGGAACCGGATCAGCTCCGCGCGCGCTTCGGCGCGCTGGCGGAAGCGGTGATAGCGTCGGAGAGCCGCAGCATCCTGGCTGCCGGACCCGACCGGCTCGCCGCGCGCATATCCGAGCGCGCCCTTCTCTACCGTGGTGATTGACATGCCCGATTCGCGCACCCTTCCCGACGGGGCTCCGCCCCACCCCTCTGGCGCGCATTCGCGGCCACCCGAGGTCGACCGCGTAGCGGCCTCGCGCCGCGCCGTCGCCGCCCGACGGGAGCGCGCAGCGCTCAAGAAGGACGTGGCGATGCGGGTGATCACGCCGCAGGAGCTGCTGCGGCGTGCCCTCGCAGACCCGACCTCGCCCGCGGGCGCGATGCGCGTGCCGGAGTTCCTGACCGCGATCCCCGCGATCGGCGAAGGCAAGCGCGACCGCATCCTCCACGACCTCGAGATCTCGCCCGTCAAGCGGCTCGGCGGACTCGGCTCGCGCCAGCGCGAGGACCTCCGCCGCTTCCTCGACACCCGCTGGCCCGAGATCGAGCCCCGCGGCGGCCGCAGCCGCCTCGTCGTGCTCGCGGGCCCCACGGCGGTCGGCAAGGGCACGGTCGCCGCCCACATCAAGGCGCACCACCCCGAGATCCTGCTCTCCGTGTCGGCGACCACGCGCGCCCCGCGCCCCGGCGAGATCGACGGCGAGCACTACTTCTTCGTCGACGACGCCGAGTTCGACCGGATGATCGACGACGGAGAGCTGCTGGAGCACGCGACCGTCCACAACGCGTATCGCTACGGCACCCCGCGCAAGCCGATCGAGAAGGCCCTCGCCGAGGGGCGCACCGTCCTGCTCGAGATCGACCTCCAGGGCGCCCGCCAGGTGCGGGAGGCCGACACGTCGGCGACGCTCGTGTTCCTGCTGCCGCCGAGCTGGGACGAGCTGGTGCAGCGGCTCGTCGGCCGCGGCACCGAGGGCGCCGCCGAGCGCGCGCGGCGCCTGCGCACGGCCAAGACCGAGCTCGCCTCCCAGGGCGAGTTCGACTACCGCGTCGTGAACGACGACGTCGCCCGCGCGGCCGACGAGGTCGCCCGCCTCGCGCACTGACGGCATCCCGTTCGATCGATCCGCCCCGCCGCGGCGCCGCCGCACGTCCGCTCGGCGGCCGCCGTCCCGTAGAATGGTGGGATGCCTCGGCACCCCGAGGCCCGCAGACTCCCATTCCGACATCCGATCCAGGAGGTTTCGCCATGGCCGGAACGAACCAGGGCATCATCGAGCCCCCCATCGACAGCCTGCTCGAGAAGGTCGACTCGAAGTACCAGCTCGTGATCTTCGCGTCCAAGCGCGCGCGTCAGATCAACGACTACTACTCCGACCTCCACGAGGGCAACCTGTTCGACAACGTGGGCCCGCTCGTCGACTCGACGGTCGAGGACAAGCCCCTCACGATCGCGATGCACGAGATCCACGAGGACAAGCTGCGCCTGCGCCGCGCGGAGTAATCCCGTTACGAACCCTGTGCCCCCGAAGACGGTGATGTCCGTCTCCGGGGGCATACTGGTGTCCGCCCCCCGGCGTCGGACACCAGGGCGACCGGCGCCACGACAACTGGAGTATCGATGACCGACCTGCGTCTGTTCACGTCCGAATCCGTCACCGAGGGCCATCCCGACAAGATCTGCGACCAGATCTCGGACTCGATCCTCGACGCGATCCTCGAGGCGGACCCGAACGGCCGGGTGGCCGTGGAGACGCTCGTCACCACCGGCCTGGTCCACGTCGCGGGCGAGGTGTCGACCTCTGCCTACGTCGAGATCCCCGCGATCGTGCGCAGCGTCGTCAACCGCATCGGGTACACCTCGAGCGAGACCGGCTTCGACGGCGACTCGTGCGGCGTCAGCGTGTCGATCGGGGCGCAGTCCTCCGACATCGCGGCCGGCGTCGACAAGGCGTTCGAGCGGCGCGAGGACGGTTCCGAGGACCCGCACGACCTGCAGGGCGCGGGCGACCAGGGGATCATGTTCGGCTACGCGACCACCGAGACGCCGCAGCTCATGCCGATGGCCGCCTGGACGGCGCACCGCATGGCGGAGCGTCTCGCCGAGGTGCGCCGGTCTGGGGAGCTGCCGTTCCTGCGACCCGACGGCAAGACCCAGGTCACGCTCGGCTACGAGGGCGACACCCCGCGGACCGTCGAGTCTGTCGTGCTGTCGACGCAGCACCAGCCCGACATCTCGCAGAAGGCGCTGCGCGCCGCGGTCCGCGCCGAGGTCATCGACCCGGTGCTCGAGGCGACGGGCCTCGACCTTCCCGACGTGAAGTTCTACATCAACCCCGCCGGCCCGTTCGTCACGGGCGGCCCGAAGGGCGACGCCGGTCTGACCGGCCGCAAGATCATCATCGACACCTACGGCGGGGCCTCGCGCCACGGCGGCGGCGCATTCAGCGGGAAGGACCCCTCGAAGGTCGACCGCTCGGCGGCGTACGCGATGCGCTGGGTCGCCAAGAACGCGGTCGCGGCCGGGCTCGCCGACCGCCTCGAGGTGCAGGTCGCCTACGCGATCGGCAAGGCCAAGCCCGTCGGACTCTATGTCGAGACGTTCGGCACCGGCCGCGTCGCCGACGATGTCATCACGGCCGCGATCCTCGACGTCTTCGACCTGCGCCCCAAGGCGATCATCGACCAGCTGGATCTGCTGCGCCCGATCTACGCGCAGACCGCGGCATACGGCCACTTCGGTCGCGAGCTGCCCGATTTCACGTGGGAGCGCACCGACCGCGCCGACGCGCTGCGCGCGGCCGCCGGGCTCTGACGCCGGCCGCGTGACCGCGGTGCACGACGACGAGAACGGCCCCGGCGAGGGTACGCGACCTGCGCGCCGCGTCGCGCGCGTGCTCATCGACTCCCCGCTGCCGCAGCTGGACCGGCTGTTCGACTACGAGATCCCCGCCGAGCTCGCGGCCGACGCGCAGCCCGGCGTGCGGGTGCGCGTGCCGCTGCGCAGCGCCGGACGCGTCGTTGACGGCCTCCTCGTCGAGCTGGGGGAGCCGGATGCCTCCGACCGGCCGCTGTCTCAGCTCGAGGCCGTCGTCTCGCCCGTGGCGGTGCTGACGCCGGCGCTCTACGCGCTCGCGCGCCGTGCCGCCGATCGGGCCGCCGGCTCAGCCGGCGACATCCTGCGGCTTGCCATTCCGAAGCGCATGGTCCGCGCCGAGAAGGCGTGGCTGGCGGCCGAGCCGCCCTCGCCTCCCCGCGTGGAGGAGGCGGACGCCGCGTGGGCCGCCGACGTGCTCGCCGTGTATCCCGGCCTCGCCGAGGCGCTGGACGGCGGCGAGCGCGTCGCGCTCGACGCCCCGCCCGTGCCCGCGCAGCTCGAGGACGGCACCGTCGTCGGTTCATGGGCGATCCTCCTCGCCGCGGCGGCGACCCGCGTGCTCGCCGCTGGGCGCAGCGCCGTCATCGCCGTCCCCGACCATCGCGACCGCGCGCAGCTCGAGGCGGCCCTGCTGAGCCGCATCCCTGCCGACGCGTTCGTCCGCGACGACGCCAAGCAGAGCGGTCCCGCCCGGTATGCGGCGTTCCTGCGCACCCTCGCGGACGCACCGTGCGTGGTCATCGGCAACCGCTCCACCGTGTACGCGCCGGTCGGCGACCTCGGGCTCGTCGCGCTGTGGGACGACGGCGATCCGCTCCTCGCCGAACCGCTCAGTCCGGGCGTCCACGCCCGCGACGCGGCACTGCTGCGCCAGGAGCTCCACGGCGGCGCGCTCGTCTTCGCGGGGCACACGCGCACCACCGATGTGGAGCGGCTGGTCGCCGTGGGCTGGGTGCGCGATCTTCCGGCCGCGCGCCGGCTGAGCCCGCGCGTGGTGCTCAGCGCGAACCGCGAGGGCGAGTCACGGGCGGCGCGGGTGCCGTCGTCGGCGTTCGCCGCCGCGCGCGAGGCTCTCGCCGACGGGCCCGTCCTCGTCCAGGTCGCACGCCCGGGGTATGCCCCCGTCCTCGTCTGCGCGAAGTGCCGCCACCCCGCCCGATGCCCGCACTGCAGTGGGCCTCTGCACGCCGCTCGGCAGGGCGCGGTGCCGACGTGCACGTGGTGCGGTCGCGCCGCCCACGCCTGGGCATGCCCCGAGTGCTCGTCGACCCTGCTGCGCATGGCGTCGTCGGGCAGCGAGCGGACCGCCGACGAGCTCGGGCGGGCCTTTCCCGGCACCCGCGTGATCATCGCCGACGGCGATCATCCGGTCACCGAGGTCGACGGGCGTCCGGCGCTGGTGGTCGCGACGCGGGGAGCCGAGCCGCTGGCGATCGGCGGCTACCGGGCGGTGATCCTGCTGGACGGCGATCGGATGCTGATGGCCGAGGATCTGCGCATCGGCGAGTCGTGCCTGCGGTGGTGGTCGAACGCCGCCGCACTGGCCGCTCCGGGCGCCCCGGTGCACCTGGTCGGCGTGGCGGGAGAGGTCGCCCGGGCGCTCGCGACGTGGACGCAGGCCGCCTACGCCCGTGCGGAGCTCGCCGACCGGGCGCCGCTGCGGATGCCGCCCACCGTGCGGGTGGCGGCGGTCGAGGGGCCGCGGCGGG
>NZ_JBJDRL010000055.1:0-26304 GCF_044987475.1 Microbacterium sp. ZW CA_36 | reverse complement strand
CGTGGCGGTCGCGACGCCGACGGCGGCGGGCACGAGCGCGAGGATGGCCGGGACCAGCAGGAGAGCGGATGCCGGTGCCGCGCCGGGAAGCGTGGCGACGGCGAGTGCGAGCCCGAGCGCCGCACCCGCGGCCGCCGGAACGAGCCCGGCGATGAGCCCCTCGAGACCGAGAACGCCGCGCAGCTGCACGGGCGCAGCGCCGCGCGCGGCGAGGAGGTCGAGCGAGGAGCGGCGATTCTCGTGCATCAGCCGGCAGGCGAGCACCAGCACGGCGAGCGCGACGCCGATCGGCCCGGCGACGAGCATGGCCAGCGCGGAGACCAGAGCCCGGTTCTGGGCGATGGTGGCTTCGAGGGTGGGGACGACTCCGGCCTGGAAGCTCATCGGCACTCCGGCGCCGCCGAACCCGGGAGCGCGGTGCGGTGTCGCGAGGAAGCCGCGGAGGTCGGCCAGCAGCTGCGGCGCGGCGGCCGCGGTCACCTTCTCCGGGTCCAGCGGGTACCAGGCTTCGGTGATGGCGCCGGCGTTGAGGAGCGCGAAGTCGCCGAAGGTCTCGGGCGCCGCGAACGCGGCGGTCCGCACGTAGGGGACGCCGTCGGGGTCGAACGCGATCGACGGTTCGAGCACACCGACCTCTCGCGCCCAGTGGGGGTCGCTCGCGTCCACGGCCTCGAAGGTGCCGACGAGCGTGAGCGGCACGGGCAGCACCCACCCGGACTCATCGCCCGAGATGCGCGTCTCGCCGATCTTCCAGTCGACCTCGTCGGCGGACGCCGCCGACAGCACGATCTCGCTCGCCGGAAGGGGCTCGGCGCCGTCGACCGGTCGAAAATTCTCGTCCATGCGCGCATCGAGCGCGACGTTCCACTCCTGCTCCGTCACGGTCGCCTGGGGCAGCCTTCCCTCCGTCACCGTGATGCGCGAGGCGAAGCGAGGGTCGAAGTCCACGTTCGTCGCCGACGCGTACCGTGCCGGCTCGCCAAGACGGACGTAGTAGTCGGCGTCGCCGTGCACGGCCCTGACCGAGGTGGGCGCCTGGGTGAGGATGTCACGCAGACCCGAATCCCACGTACCCCAGGTGTCGCGGTACTCCTCGGGAAGCGACCCGGTCGGTGCGGCTCCCGCCCCCGGGACCGGGATCGTGGCGATCGACGTGCTCAGGTCGCGCACGGGGCCGCTCAGGGACGATACGAGGTAACGCGTCGACGCGTCGAGCATCGACCCGACGGCGAGCGGGGCGAACACGGCGAGCCCTGCAAGCACCGCGACCACGGCGGCCACGGTCGCCGTGGCACCCAGCCCCGAGACCAGGTGCACGCGGAGCAGGCGCCGGGTCCGAAGTCCGCCGGTCACGGGGCCGCCTCCTCGATGCGGGTGGACGAGCCCTGCCGCCGCACGGCGAGCCACGACCCCAGGACTGCGACGGCGAGGGCGACGCCGACGACGACGAGCGCGATCACGACCGGCCACGGCGAGAACGACAGCGTCGGCGGCAGCTGCACATCCGGGACCGCGCGCTCCGCCATCCGCGGTACGAGGAGGGCGGCGAGGCTCCCGCCGCCCGCTGCCCCGAGCACGACGCCGAGCAACACCACCACGACGACCTCGATGCCGCGCATGCGCGCCTGCGCGGTCGGCGGGATCCCGAGCGCCCGCAGCACCAGCACCTCGCCGGCGCGCTGCGCCGTCAGGGCCGCCAGCAGCGCGACCAGTGCGACACCGGCGAGCAGTGCGCCGCCGACGGCTGCGGCGTTCCACAGTGTCACGACCTCGCCGGCGACCGCGGAGGCGGGTGAGCCGACCGTCGCGACGGGCGCGTCGAGCGCACCGCTCAGCGCCGCGGCGGCGGACTCGTCGCCCGCCGCCCAGACCTCGTTCGCCAGCGGGGGCGTGACGACCTCGGCGTCCGCCGAGCCGTCCGGCACCGAGGTCGCGGAAGCCGCGTCGATCGCCGCGTCGAGCGAGACCAGCACGCCTGCGCCGGCGCCTGCCCCGGGCAGCGCGGCGACGATCGATGCGACGGTCGCCGCGATCGTGCGGCCGCCCCCGTCGATGCGCACGTCGACGTCGTCGCCCACTCCGAGCCCGAGCTCTTCGGCGAAGACGTCCGTCACGACGGCCGGAATGCGCGGAGGCGTCTCACCGCCGGCCGTCCAGACCATCGCGGATCGCACCGCCGTACCGCCGGGCGCGGCGGAGTGAAGCCGGGTGTGCGGCACCGGTGTCACCAGCTCGCTCTCGTCGTCGCCGGTCGACAGCATCCGCATGCCGGTGACCAGCAGCTCGGCGCCCGGCCATCCGCGCCCCTGGCCGATCTCGAGGGCGACGATCCGCCACGGTGTCTCGCCCCCGGGCAGCTCCGCGGCCGCGGTGAGGGCGAAGGCGCCGTCGGCCTCGTCGACGCTCACATCGAGCGGCACGGTCACCGGCAGGCCGGCGGCGTCGTCCAGCCAGACCCGCACCTGCATCGCCTCCGCCGCCGCGGGCTCGGAGGTCGACACGCGCGCTTCGAAGCGCAGGCCGGTCGCGTCGTCGGGCATCTCGACGGCCAGCCGCGGCGCGGCGATCTCGGCGGCCAGCGTCACGGGATCCATCACGCCGGGCACCTCGAAGAGCACATCGGGCATGCTGTCCGGCGGCAGTGCGACCAGGGTCCCGGCGACACCGCCGGCGACCACAGCCGCACTCAGCGCAGGGGCGACGGCGGTCACCCCCGAGGTGTCGCCCGCGGTCGCGACGGCCCCGGGAGGCACCGGATCGACGGCGGCTCGCAGCGCAGCCCCCGCAGTGACCTGCTGCGAGTCGGCCGATGCGGCGCTCCACGTCGCACCGTAGGCGCCTGCCAGCACCGCCCCGGCGCTGACGATGGACACGAGGGCGACCGCCACCGAGAACGACCTCAGCCGGCGCGCGACCTGGCGCGCGGGATAGGAGGGCGTCGCACCGGCACCCCGCGCCGCCGCCTGCGCGACCAGGGCTGACAGCGGCGCGAACAGGATGACCGCGAGGACGGCGACGGCGGCGATGCCCACGGTGGGGGCGAGCACCGTGACGGCGACCGACCACGGATCGCGGGCGCCCGCCGCGATCTGCGACGCCTGCCAGACGAGCACGACGCCGACGAGCACGAGCAGCACGGCGACACCGGGCGATGCCGCGCGTGCGATCCGGCCGGCGACCGAGTCCGCGCCGGCAGCGGTCTTCGCCCCCCGCAGCTGAGAGACGAGAAGCGTCGCTCCGAGAACGACCACCGCGAGGACGACGAGCGGCCAGGTGCGCGTCAGCGCGCCGATCCCGGCGGCACCCCAGGCCGTCGCGACGGCCGCGACGGCACCCGCGACCCCGGCCACGGTCCCCGCCGTCACGATCACGGCCGCCTCGATGCCGGCGAGGGCGGTGTCCTGACCGGCCGACAGGCCGCGCGCGACGAGGACGCGAGTCTCGCGGCCACGCGCGGCACCGAGCAGGCGCGCCAGCTGCAGCACCGCGAACCACGCGAGCACCGCCAGGATGACGATCGGCACGGGGGTGATCGCGGCAGCGGCGATCGCCCCGACGGCGACACCGTCCATAGCGTCGGCGAGCCCACCCGAGACGACGATGCCGCCCTCGGCCGCGTCCGATTCGCGGATCGCCTCCGGCACCCGGGCCAGTCCGCGTGCGAGCCGCTCCACGCCGTCGGCGTCCAGCGCCGCCGGCGTCGGCGTGAGGCGCCACGCGACGCGCTCGAAGTCCGAGCCCGACTCACCGACGCGCACCGTCTCGATCCGCACGTCGTCCGCGAGGAGGTCCGCGATCACCGCGCGCCCGGCGTCGTCCTGGGCGGCGGCGTCCGTCGCCGGTCGCGTGTGAACCTGCAGCCAGCCCTCGGCCGTCCCGGGGTCGGGGATCGCGGCGCGGATCGACGCAGCGGATGCCATGGCGGCCGCGGCCGGCAGCGCGCACAGCAGGCCGATCGCCACGGCGATCGCGGCGGCGATGCTCGCGGCCAGCCCCACCCGGGAGCGCAGCCGCGCCCGCACCAGGCGTCCCGCAGAAACCGCGGGGCGGCGGAGGGGAGTCGTCGTCATTCGCGTTCCGGGGAGGGCGGCCGCCCGTTGGCGGCCCGGCGGCGGTTAGGGTCCCATCCTGCCCGATCGCGGCCGCTCCGACGCCCCGCGCGACGGGACCGTGAGGAAAGCGTGAGGAGTATTCACAAATTTGTGAATTACGCGTAGCCTCAGCGCCATGTCCACGATCATCCGCACCAGCGGCCTCACCAAGCACTACGGCCGCGTCCACGCCCTCGACGGGCTCGACCTCACCGTCGACGAGGGTCAGATCCACGGATTCCTCGGACCCAACGGCGCCGGCAAGTCCACCACGATCCGCGTTCTCCTGGGGCTCGCGCGCAAGACCGGCGGCGAGGCATCCGTCTTCGGTCAGGATCCGTGGCGCGACGCCGTCGCCCTGCACCGTCGCATCGCGTACGTGCCGGGGGATGTCAGCGTCTGGCCCAACCTGTCGGGCGGCGAGGCGATCGACCTGATGGCACGCCTGCGCGGCGCCTCGCGGCACGATCCGGCATTCGTGGCGCAGAAGGAGCGCCTCGCCGAGGCGTTCCAGTTCGACCCGCGCAAGAAGGGCCGCGCGTACTCGAAGGGCAACCGGCAGAAGGTCGCGCTCATCGCCGCCTTCGCGGTGCCCGCCGACCTGTACATCCTCGACGAGCCGACCAGCGGCCTGGACCCGCTCATGGAGGTGATGTTCCGCCACGAGATCGCACGGGTGCGGGCGGCGGGCGCCACCGTGCTGCTGTCGAGCCACATCCTGTCGGAGGTCGAGCAGCTCTGCGACCGCGTGTCGATCATCCGCTCCGGCCGCATCGTCGAGGCGGGCACGCTCGCCGAGCTGCGCCACCTCACCCGCACCGAGGTCTCGTTCCAGGGGACGGATGCCGCGGCCATCGCCGGCATCCCCGGTGCCCACGACGTCGTCGTCGAGGAGGGCCGCATCAAGTTCACCGTCGACAGCGACGCCGTGACATCCACCCTCCCCGCCCTGGCCGCACGTCAAGCCGCAGGCTTGCGCATCGCGCCGGCATCGCTCGAGGAGCTCTTCCTGCGCCACTACGGCGACGAACTGGCCGAGATGGACGGAAACGGGCGATGACGCGCCTCCTCGCGCTGCTCGGCCAGCGCATCCGCCGGGACTGGGTGCAGGTGCTGCTGTGGTCGGTGGGCACCGGCCTGCTCGCCTACGCGTCGTATGTCGGCGTGGCGGGCTCCTACGGCACCGAGCAGGACCGCACCTCGCTGCTCGCCGCCGCCCTCGCGAACCCGGTCATCCTGCTGTTCCGCGGCCTGCCCTCCGGCACCGGTCAGGGCGCGTTCATGGTCTTCCTGATCTTCCCGTGGCTCGCCATGCTGGCGGCGTTCATGAGCACCTTCCTCGCGGTGCGGCACACCCGCGGCGACGAGGAAACCGGCCGCGCCGAGCTGGTCGCCGCGACTCCGGCGTCGCGCACGCTCCCCTTCGTCGCGACCGCGACCCACGGCCTGCTCGCGAACCTCCTGCTCGGCGCGCTGACGGCCGGCGCCTTCCTCGCGGTCGGCCTCAGCGTCGAGGGCTCGCTCCTGGCGGGCGCGGCCGTCGGCGCCGTCGGCGTGACCTTCCTCGGTGTCGGGCTCGTCGCTGCGCAGCTCGTGCGCACGTCGCGCGGAGCGAACTCCCTGGCCGTCTGGACCCTTCTCATCACGTTCGTGCTCTCGGGCATGGGCAACGCGATCGGCACGCCGAACGACGACCTCACGCGCATGGAGAGCTCGTGGCTCACCTGGCTCTCCCCCTTCGGATGGGGCGAGAACACACGGGCCTTCGACGAGAACCTGTGGTGGCCCGCCGCCCTCTGCCTCGGCGTGGGCGTCCTGCTCGTCGTGATCTCGGCGGCGCTGGTCTCGGCCCGCGATCTGGGCGGCAGCTTCATCGCCGAGCGGCGGGCGCGGGCGGATGCCTCCGCCGCCCTCTCGACTCCCACCGGCCTCGTCTGGCGCCTCACGCGGGGCGCGGTCATCGGCTGGACCGTCGGCGGGCTGCTCGTCGGCATCCTCTCGACGTCGCTGGCGTCGATCGTGCAGGAGGTCGGCGCCGCCAACCCCGCGGTGGAGGAGATCCTGCGGCAGATCTCGGGTGAAGGCAGCGTGGAGCAGGGCACGGTCACGACCTTCTTCACCACGCTCGGCGTGCTCGCGGCCTGCGCGGCGGTGCAGGTGGTCTGCCGTGCCCGGCAGGAGGAGGCGCACGGCACGGCCGAGCCGCTGCTCGCCGCGCCCGTCGGGCGGGTGCGGTGGCTCGCGGACTACCTCGTCGTGGCCCTGCTCGCGATCGTGCTCGTGATCGCGGCCGCGATCGGGGGCGCGGCGATCGGCATCGCTTCGCAGGACGGCGACATGGGCCTCATGCGCACGGTGCTCGTCACCGGCGCGGGACAGGTCGCCGCGGCATCCGTGTTCCTGGTGGTGACGGCGCTCGTGTTCGTGGTCCTTCCCCGCCTGACCATCGCCGTCGGCTGGACCCTGGTCGTCGTCGGCATGATGCTCGGCCTCTTCGGCCCGCTGTTCCAGTTCCCGGACGAGCTGGTGCACCTCTCCCCCATCGCCGTCACACCGCTGCTGGACGGCGTCGACATCGATGTGCGCGGGCTGTGGTGGCTCCTGCTCGCGACCGGCGCGGGCGCCGTCGCCTCGCTCGGGCTGATGCGGCGGCGCGAACTGGAAGCGGGAGGATAGTCATCGAAGGGGGCGATGTGAGCAGCGACCATCCAGGCGTCGAGTCCGCCGAGCAGGCGGCCGCGATGCTGACCAGCGCCGGCATGGCGCGCATGCCCGCACGCGTGATGATGGCCCTCGTCGGCTCGCCCGACGAGGGCTACACCGCGGCCGAGCTCGGCGACCGCCTCGGGGTGTCGGCGGCGGCGGTGTCGGGCGCGGTGCGGTACCTGGTGTCGATGCGACTCATCCAGCGACTCTCGCGACCCGGAGATCGGCGTGACCGATACGACCTCACCGACGACGCCTGGTCGGGGATGATCACGGCGAACGCGCCGCTGTACTCCGCCCTCGCCGGCCACATCGACCGGATCGCCGACGCCAACGACGGCGCACCGGCATCCGTTGCGAGGGCGCGCGACGTCGCCGACTTCCTGAGGTATCTCGCAGAGCGGATGCCGCACCTCGCGGCGGAATGGCGGGCCGAGCGCTCCACGGGCGCACGGTAGCCTTGCCCGAGTGACTGACGCGCCGCGCTACATCGTTGCCACCGACGGAGCCTGCAAGGGCAACCCCGGGCCGACCGGCTGGGCGTGGGTCGGCGAGGACGGGCACTGGGCCGCGGGCGCGATCCCGCTCGGCACGAACAACGTCGGCGAGCTGATGGGTCTTCTCAAGGCGATCGAGGACCACGCCGACGTCGAGAACCTCGTGGTGCAGGCCGATTCGAAGTACGCGATCGACACCTACACGAAGTGGATGGACGGCCACCGCCGCCGGGGCTGGAAGACCTCGACGGGGGCTCCGACCAAGAACGTCGACATCCTCGAGCAGCTGATCGTCGCCCGCGATGCACGCCGGGCGGCGGGCATGCCCGACGTCGTGCTCGAGCACGTCCGCGGGCACTCCGGGCACGTGCTCAACGCGTGGGCGGACGAGCGCGCCGTGCGGGCGTCCGAGCACGCGGCCAAGGGCGTCGCGAGCGCGTGGTCGTCACTCGGCGCGCAGGACCGCATCGACGTCTCGACACGCCCCAAGAACGGCCGCTGAGCGCGCCCCGAGAACGGCCGCTGAGCCTCAGAGCTGCGCCCGGTACTCCTGCCAGGCCCCGCCGAGCCGACGCACGCCCTCCTGCAGCAGCGCCTCCGGCGCGGTGTAGGGCACGCGGATGTGATCGTCGTAGGTGATGGATGCCGTGAACTCGGTGCCGCCCGCCACCGCCACCCCGCGCATCGAGGCGACGCGCGAGAGCGCGGTCGCCGAGCCCACGGGCAGCCGTGCCCAGACGGCCAGGCCGCCGCGCGGCGGCGTCACCTGCCAATCGGGAAGGTGGTCGGCCATCGCTGCGAGCAGCTGGGCCGACGCGACCGCGTGCGTCTCGCCGATGGAGCGGCGCAGCGCCCGGGCCTCGTCGACGAGATCGAGCGCGAGCAGCTGCGCGGGGACGCTGGTCGACTGATCGACGAGCTGGCGCAGGGCGCGGAGGCGCCGCACCAGCACAGGGTCGGCGCGCAGCCATCCGATCCGTAGCCCGGACCAGCACCACTTCGACAGCGAGTCCGCGACGATGATCGGGGCGTCCGGGCGCAGGGCGGCGAGCGTCGGCGGCACCACCCCGTCGAACGAGATGTGCGCGAGAACCCGGTCCTCGAGCACCGGCACGCCGTACTCCGCGGACAGGTCGGCGATCCGCTGCCTCCCCGCCGTCGGCAGGCGCGTGCCCGTCGGGTTGTGGTGATGCGGGTTCACGGCGACGAGCACCGGGCGCAGCGCCACGATCGCCGCCTCGAGCTCGTCGACGTCGATGCCGTCGGGACCGATCGTCACGCCGTGGACGCGGCCGCCGCGGGCGCACCGAGTCGGCGAGCCCCGGCCACGTGACCGACTCGGTGAGCACGACATCGCCCGGCGACACCAGCTCGTCCACCACGAGGCTGATCGCCTGCTGGGCGCCGTGAGTGACCAGGATCTGGGCGGCCGTCGCCGGGGTTCCCTCCTCCTCGAGCAGCGCGGCAAGGCGCGCACGGAGGATCGGCAGCCCCGCGGGATCGGTCTCGGCCAGCGTCACCGGATCGAGGGTCGGCGCGTGCGCGCGCACGATGTCGAGCGCCAGCGGCGGCATCGCCGGTACGGCGCGGAGCAGGTCGATGCCCGACGGCAGAGCGGAGAACAGGCCCTCGCCGCGAGCCGTCCGCTCCCGGACCGGGAGCGCCGCGCCGACGTGGCCGGCGACCCGGGTGCCGCTCCCCTGCCGCCGCTCGACGAGCTCGTCCTCGCTCAGCAGCGCGTAGGCCGCGACGACGGTGCCGCGCGAGACCGAGATCGCGCCGGCCAGCGCGCGCTCGGCGGGAAGGCGGTCGCCGGGACGCAGCTCGCCGCCCTCGATGAGTGCGGCGATCGCCTGCGCGAGCTGGACGGTGAGCGTGCCGTCGCCCTGCGCCCACCGGCCGAGCCGGCCGGCCAGCCGAGACGCCTCGACGGTGCCGCCGAGTGCCACCCGGTGGTCCACCAGCCGCTCATTGGCCCTGTGAACAGTCGTCATAGCACCGCATTCTGGTCCAATGTTCCCGTCAGACGCCACCGCTTCCGCCACACTCGGGCCAGTTGCACCCGATTGGACCATTCAGGAGCTCGTCGCGTGGATCGCCGACGACGACGCTCGCTCCCACGACGAGATGCTCCGGCCCCTGCTCTCGGCCGTCCTCGCCGACCTCGCGCCCGACGCCCCGCCGTCACTGACTCCGCGGTCGCCGGTGGCGCTCGTGCGCGCGGTCGCGGCTCGGCTGCGCGCCACGCCGGAGCTGCGCGACATCGCGGTCCGCGATCTCGTGGGGGACGCGATCGGCGCCGGGTCTGCACCGGTCACGGCGACAACCGCCGGCCGCCGCGCGCCGACACCGGCACCGGCATCCGTCCGCCGCCCGAGCCTGCGACTCACCTGAGCCCGCGCCCGTGCGTGAGGGCTGCCGTTCCCTGCGAGCGCGCCGCGTCCGAGTGGCGCGCTCGGGCCTGGGAGCTGCCGCGCACGGTCGCCGACACGCGACCGGGGGTCAGCTCTCGGTCATGCCCTCGTAGAGGCCGATCACGTTGCCGTCGGGGTCGGCGAGCACGGCCCACCAGCTCGTCGGAGAGATCTGACTCTTCTCCATGAGCACAGTGCCGCCGGCATCCTTGGCCGCCGCGACGGTCTCGTCGATGGAGTCCACCTCGACGTACGAGCGGGGCTGTGTGAAGCCGTCTTCGCGCGGCGCGAGGCCGCCACCCGAGATCTTGTTGGGCGCCTGCCACATCGGGTAGCCCTCGAAGCCGGGGATCTCCGCGATCTGCCAGCCGAACAGGCCCGAATAGAACTCCGTCGCCTTGCCGAGATCGGTGACGGGGATGTCGATGTGCGTGATGTCGCCGTGAGCCATGGGGGTTCCTCTCGTGCGGATCCGACCCGGTCAGTCTCCGCCGACGGCAGTGCGGCCACAAGACCCCGACGCCGGGCGGCCGAGGGTGCCCGAAGGGGCTCAGCGCCCGGAAGAGGCTTCGGCGAGATGCTTCTCGAGCGCGTCGATCGCCGGACGCTGACCTTTCACCAGGCGCTCGCGGGCGGCATCGAGGTCCGTCCACTCGACGCGGTCGACCTCGGGGAAACGCGCCGTGCGCCCCGAGCGCGGCGGCCACTCCAGCTCGAACTCGCCGAACGCCATGCCGTCCAGCGAGAACGCCGATCCGTCCGCCACGAACACCGTGACCCGCTTGCCCGACGAGTACGCGAACGTGCCGAGCTCGGCGTACGGCGGCTCGGGCGGGTCGAGGCCGAGCTCCTCGCGGAACTCCCGCCGTGCGGCATCCAGTGCGCTCTCCTCGCCTTCGGCGAACTCGCCCTTGGGGATCGACCAGGCGCCGGCATCCTTGCTCGCCCAGAACGGCCCGCCCATGTGCGCGATGAGCACGTGGGGTTCGGGCGTGATCCGGAAGAGGAGGATGCCGGCGCTGGTGATCGCCATGTCGAGGGCGCGGGGGCGTCGAGGCTGCCGGGTCAGACCAGACGGGTCTCGGGCGACACGGTGTACGTGTCCTCCGGGTCGCTGTAGACGACGTCGCCCAGGGCGGCGTCGATCGCGGCGAGGGTGTCGGCGTCGAGCACGACGCCCGAGGCCTTCACCGTCTCGGCGAGCTGCTCGGGACGCGATGCCCCGACCAGCGCCGACGCGACGTTCTTGTTCTGCAGCACCCAGGCGATGGCGAGCTGCGGCATCGACAGTCCGGCCTGCTCGGCCACCGGCTTGAGGCCCTGGACAGCCTGGAGCACCTCGTCACGGAGGAAGGACTTGATGAATCGTGCGCCGCTCTTCTCGTCCGTCGCGCGCGAGCCCTCGGGCACCGGCTGACCGGGCAGGTACTTGCCCGACAGCACGCCCTGGGCCATCGGCGACCACACGATCTGCGAGATGCCGAGCTCCTCGGAGGCCGGCACGACCTTGCCCTCGATCACGCGCCACAGCGCGGAGTACTGCGGCTGGTTCGAGATGAGCTGCACGCCGTAGCTCTTGGCGAGCGCGTGACCCTCGCGCAGCTGCTCCGCCGTCCACTCCGAGACGCCGATGTAGAGCGCCTTGCCCTGGCGGACGACGTCGGCGAACGCCTGGAACGTCTCCTCGAGCGGCGTCTCGTAGTCGAAGCGGTGCGCCTGGTACAGGTCGACGTAGTCGGTGCCGAGGCGCGTGAGCGATCCGTTGATCGACTCGAAGATGTGCTTGCGGCTCAGGCCGGTGTCGTTGGGGCCCTGGGGGCCGGTCGGGAAGTAGACCTTGGTGAAGATCTCGAGCGATTCGCGGCGCTGACCCGTCAGCGCCTTGCCGAGGACTTCCTCCGCCAGCGTGTTGGCGTACACGTCTGCGGTGTCGAACGTGGTGATCCCGGCATCCAGTGCCGCGTGGACCGTCGCGATGGCGGCCGAGTCGTCGACCTGCGAGCCGTGGGTGACCCAGTTGCCGTAGGTGATCTCGCTGACCTTGAGACCGCTGTTTCCGAGGTACCGGTAATTGACCATGAGGAAAACGCTACCTGGCTCCGCAGAGATGCCGGCGCGATCCCGCTCACCTGTCACGAATGGTGAGCCTCGTCCCCGATTCGTGACAGGCGAGCGGTCGGGGGTGAGGACCGGCAGCAGGGACGAACGGATGCCGCGACCGGCGCGTGAGCACCGGTCGCGGCATCCGTCGTCAGGAGTCGGTCAGACGACGCGGGCGGACTCGTCCTCGACGGCGTCATCGGCGGCCCCGGCCGACGGCTCGCCGCGCTCGGCCTCGGAGAGCGCATGCGCCTCTTCGTCGAGATCGGTCGCCGCCTGCTCGAACTGCGAGTTGTAGAGCCGGAAGTACGCGCCCTTGGCGACGATGAGCTCGTCGTGCGTGCCCTTCTCGACGATGCCGCCGTTCTCCATCACGAGGATGAGATCGGCGTCGCGGATCGTCGACAGGCGGTGCGCGATCACGAAGGACGTCCGGCCCTCGCGCAGCGCCGCCATCGCGTGTTGCAGCAGCAGCTCGGTGCGGGTGTCGACCGAGCTGGTCGCCTCGTCGAGGATCAGCACCGACGGCTGCGCGACGAACGCGCGGGCGATCGTGATGAGCTGCTTCTCGCCGGCCGAGATGTTCGACGCGTCCTCGTCGAGGAGCGTGTCGTAGCCGTCCGGCAGGGAGTGCACGAAGCGGTCGACGTACGTCGCCCGCGCGGCGGCGAGGATCTCGTCGTCGGTGGCGTCGGCGCGGCCGTACCGGATGTTCTCTCGGATCGTGCCGGCGAACAGCCACGGGTCCTGCAGCACCATGCCCGTCTTGGCGCGGATGTCGCGCCGCGTGAGCTGAGCGATGTCCTGCCCGTTGAGGAGGATGCGGCCGCCGTCGAGCTCGTAGAAGCGCATCAGCAGGTTCACGAGCGTCGTCTTGCCGGCACCGGTCGGGCCGACGATCGCGACCGTCTGCCCCGGCTCCACCCGGAAGGACAGATCGTGGATGAGGGGACGGTCGGGCGAGTACGAGAACGCCACGTCCTGGAACTCGATGGTGCCGTCGCCGTCGACAGGCGCCGGGGCATCCTGCGCGTCGGGCTCCTGCTCGTCCTCGTCGAGCAGCTCGAACACCCGCTCGGCCGAGGCGGTTCCGGACTGCACGACCGCGGCCATGCCGCCCAGTTCCGACAGCGGCTGGGTGAACTGCTGCGAGTACTGGATGAAGGCCTGCACGTCGCCGAGGCGCAGCTGTCCGCCCGCGACCATCAGCGCACCGAAGACGGCGATGCCGACGTAGGTCAGGTTCCCGATGAACATCATCGCGGGCATCATGATGTTCGACAGGAACTGCGCCTTGAAGGAGGCCGCGTAGAGCTCCTCGTTCTCGGCGCGGAATGCCTCGCGGGACGCCTGCTCACGGCCGAAGACCTTGACGAGCGCGTGGCCCGAGAACGACTCCTCGACACGTGCGTTGAGACGGCCGACCTTGCGCCACTGGATGCCGAACGCCTTCTGCGAGCGCGGGCCGATGACGCCGAACAGCACCGCCATGAGCGGGAAGCTCACCAGCACCACGAGGGTCAGCTGCCACGAGATCGTCAGCATCATGATGAGCACGCCGATCACGGTGAGCACGGCAGTGAGCGCCTGCGACAGCGACTGCTGCATCATCTGGGTGATGTTGTCGATGTCGTTGGTGACGCGGGAGATCAGCTCGCCGCGCTGCACCCGGTCGAAGTAGCGCAGCGGCAGCCGGTTGATCTTCGCCTCGACGTCTTCGCGCAGGCGCCACATGACGCGCACCATGATCACGTTGATGACGTAGCCCTGCACCCACATCAGCACCGACGACGCGAAGTACAGCGCGAGCACGATGAGCAGCACGCGGCTGAGCGCCATGAAGTCGACGCCCGCGCCGGGCACGAAGTGCTCCATTGCCTCGACCATGTTGGCGAGGTCCTGCTCACCGGAGGCCTCGAGCCCCTGGACGACCTGCTCTTTGGTGGCGCCGGACGGCGCCATCGACGACACGACGCCCTCGAAGAGGATGTTGGTCGCCTCGCCGAGCACCTTCGGCGAGAGCACCGCCAGCACGACGCCGATCGAGCCGAGGATCGACACGAAGATGAAGCCGACCGCGTTGGGCCGCAGGAGCCCGATGAGGCGGCGGAAGGAGGGCCCGAAGCGCGCGGCCTTGCCCGGGGCGACGGCGCCGCTCCAGTCGTCGGCCGAGATGCGGGCCTGCTCGCCGAGCTCGATCTCGAGCTTCTCCTCGGGGCTCAGCTCTGCGATCGCATCGCGTGCGCGGCGGCGGCTGGTGGACTTGCCGGTGCCGGACTGGGGTTCAGGGTTCGAGGGGTGTTCGGCGCTCATCGGGCGACCTCCGCTCCGAGCTGGGATTCGACGATCTCGCGGTAGGTCTGGCTCGTCTCGAGCAGCTGCTCGTGCGTGCCGAGTCCGACGATGCCGCCGTCGTCGAGGACGATGATGCGGTCGGCGTCGGTGATCGTCGAGACGCGCTGGGCGACGACGATCTTCGTGACGTCCGGCAGCTCTCGCCACAGCGCCTGCCTCAGCCTCGCGTCGGTGGTGAGATCGAGCGCCGAGAACGAGTCGTCGAAGACGAGCACGCGCGGCTGGTGGACGATCGCCCGGGCGATGGCGAGGCGCTGGCGCTGACCGCCCGACACGTTGGTGCCGCCCTGCGAGATCGGGGCATCGAGCCCGCCGTCCATCTGGCTCACGAAGTCGCTCGCCTGGGCGATCTCGAGCGCATGCCAGAGCTCGGCATCCGTCGCCTCTTCACGCCCGAACCGCAGATTCGAGGCGATCGTCCCCGAGAACAGGAACGGCCGCTGCGGCACCAGGCCGATCATGGCCCAGAGCGCTTCGAGATCGGCGCGGCGCACATCCAGGCCGCCCACCTCCACGACGCCGTCCGTCACGTCGAACAGACGCGGGATCATCGAGATCAGCGTGGTCTTGCCCGCGCCGGTCGAGCCGACGACCGCGACGGTCTCACCCGGCTCGGCGCGGAAGCTGATGCCCGAGAGGATGGGGTGCTCGGCGCCCGGGTAGGTGAAGGTGACGTCCGTGAACTCGACGGTGCCCGGCGCAGGGAACTCGGCGGGTGCATCCGCCGCCCGCGCGAGCGATGAAGACGTGTCGAGGACCTCGCCGATGCGCTCGGCCGACACCGCGGCGCGCGGGATCATCAGCGTCATGAAGCTCGCCATCAAGACGCCCGAGAGGATGATCATGGCGTACTGCATGAAGGCGAACAGCGTGCCGATCTGGATCTCGCCCGAATCGACCTGCATGCCGCCGAACCAGATCACGCCGATCACGGTCACGTTGAGGATGAGCATGACCGCGGGGAAGAGCACCACGAACAGCGAGCCGACCTTGCGGCCGACCACCATGATCTCGGTGTTGGCCTCGCGGAAGCGCTGCTCTTCGATCGGCTCCCGCACGAACGCGCGGATGACGCGGATGCCGGTGAGCTGCTCGCGCATGATGCGGTTCACGCCGTCGAGCCGTGACTGGAAGCTGCGGAACAGCGGAACCATGCGTGCGATAACGAGGCCGGCGACGAGCAGCAGCACGGGCACGGCGACGGCGATGATCCAGGCCAGGCTCGCCGCCTGTTCGATCGCGAGGATGATGCCGCCGATCGCGAGCAGAGGCGCCGTGACCAGGAAGGTGGCCGCCATCATCGCCAGCATCTGCACCTGCTGCACGTCGTTGGTGTTGCGGGTGATGAGCGAGCCGGCCCCGAACCCGGTGACCTCGCGCTCGGAGAACCCCGAGACGCGCTCGAAGACGTCGTCACGGATGTCTCGCCCGAGCTTCATCGCCGCCCGCGCGGCGAAGTAGGTGGCGATGATCGAGGCGACGATCTGGGCGAGTGACACCGTCAGCATCACCATGCCGGTGCGCCAGATGTACTCGGTGTCGCCCTTTGAGACGCCGTTGTCGATGATGTCGGCGTTGAGGCTGGGCAGGTAGAGCGAGGCGAGGGCCGAGGCGGACTGGAACAGCAGCACCCCGAGCAGCAGCCAGCCGGATGGTTTGAGATAGCGGACGAGGAGTTTGGCGAGCACGGACTTCTCCCAGACGTGACGAGGCCATGACGAATCACCGCCTGATGCGGTGGTCATGGTGTGCCGACCCACCATGGCACGGGCCGCCGACATCGCGGCAGTCCCGTTCACGGAGGGCGAACGGCTGATCGGACGGCGTTCCCGGGCCGTCCGCCGGTCACTCTAACACGATATATCGCGTAATGTCACGCCGGTCCACGGCCGACGAGCGACGGATGCCGCAGGTCAGGCCTGCCCGCCCTGGGCGATGTCGGCGCGCTCGCGCCAGCTGCGCGCGGTGACGCGATCCAGCGCCACCTGGCGGCGCAGGGCGTCGGCCTGCTCGTAGAGCGACGGCTGGCCGTAGCTCGTCAGCACCTTCACGAGCACGGGCAGCAGCTCGATCATGAAGAACAGCCCGGCGATGAGCCAGTGCGCCCAGGAGAGGATCGGCTCGCGCTGCGACAGCCGCTCCAGTCCGCTGATCTGGCTGAGCAGCCCCACGGCGCCGGAGTTGCCGCCGGCGATCTCCGCGGCGCGGGCGTCGTAGGCGGCCAGAGCCGCCTGGTACTGCTCGCGCGCCCCGGGGAGCTCGTCGTTCGCCTGCTGCTTGTTCTGCGCCTCCGACGCGCCGGCCTCGGCCGTGCCCGCCGCCTGCGCCGCGGTCAGATCCGCCTGGGCGGTGGTCAGCTGGGAGGCAAGGTCGTCATACGAGGCCTGCGCGGCGGCGAGCTGATCCTGCGCGGCGCCCGAGCTCGCGCCCTCGCCCGCGACGCCGCTGCAGCCCGCGACCTCACCGGCGCCCTGGCCGGTGAGCTCGCACTGGTAGATGGCGCGCGCCTGATCGATCACCGTCTGTTGCGCGGCGAGCTTCGCGGTCAGGTCGTCGACGGTCTGCTGCGCCGAGACGGCCGACGCAGACGTCGTGTCGGCGCCCGCCACGACGCCGCTGGCCGCCTGGCTCTCGAGCGCGGCGACGCGCTCGCTCGCGGCATCCAGCGCCTGCTTCTCAGGACCGGCGGTGACGGCATCCTGATCCGCCTGCGCCTGCGTGATGTTCGTCGCGTTCACCTCGCGGGCGATGTCGTTGTGGAAGATCTGCAGCACGAGAGGCTCGGCCACAACGATGCCGATGACCGCCGCCATGATCACCCGAGGGATGGCGAGCCCGATCAGCCGGCCCACACTGTGCGTCGAGCGCATGGTCGAGGTGAGGAAGCGGTCGAGGTTGAAGATGATCAGCGCCCACACGAGCGCGAGCGGCAGCGCACCCCACGCGACGATCCGGACACCCGTGGTCAGCGCGAAGTACATCGAGATCGCGGAGATCAGCGCGGTGCCGGCGATCACGAAGAACATCTGCACGAAGCGGGGCGTCTCGGTGGGCACCTGGTCGAGCACCGACGCGTCCGCTCCGCCGAGCACGGCGAGCCTTCGCCAGCCCGAGCCGCGCTCGCGACGGCGCGCGACGCGCTTCGCGCGACCCGGGCGCGTGGGAGCGGCGTCCGCCGGCGCGGGGTCCTCGACGACAGCGGGCTCGGCGGTCGGGTCCGGCTCCGCCGCAGCGCCCCACTCCCCGATCGGGGCGGTCTCCACGGCCGCCGCCGGCTCGGTGTCCGCCACCGCCGCCCTGTCGGCCACCACCGTGACGGGCTGCGTCGGGTTCATCGCCAGCGCGTCCTCGAGCAGATCGCGCGTCACCGGGTACGGGTCCTCGGGACCCTCGGCATCGAGACGCTGGTCGCTCGGCTCCCCGGCCGCCTGCTGGGCGCGCACGTCATCGAGGTAGAGATCCTCGGTTCGGTCGCCGTCCGTCTCGAACTCGATGCGGCCGTCGGAGCCGAATCTGCCCGGCCGGTGTGCGGAGAATGACATCCGGACACCCTAGACAGGCCAACCTGTGCGGCAGGTGGACGAATCCTGGATCGACGGGGGCCGCAAAGCGTTTCGTCTCGCTCGTTCCTCGCTCGCTCGCCGACCCTGCTTCCGGTCGTCAATCGACCGAGCGACACGAGAACCGAGCGCTTCGGGTCAGTCCTCGAGCGGGGTGACGGCCGCGACCGCCTCGTCCTCTTCGGTGGCGACGAGCTGGCCGCAGGCGCCGTCGATCTCCTTGCCGCGGGTGTCGCGGAGGGTCGTCGGGATGCCGGCGTCGTTGAGGCGCCGGACGAACTCGTTCTGCACCGGCACGTCGGAGGCCGTCCAGATCGAGCCGGGGGTCGGGTTCAGCGGGATGGGGTTCACGTGCACCCAGCCGCGACCGCGCGCGTTGAGCTTCTCGGCGAGGAGATCGGCGCGCCAGCCGTGGTCGTTCATGTCCTTGATGAGCGCGTACTCGATCGACACGCGGCGTCCGGTCTTGTCGAAGTAGGCGCGGGCGGCATCGAGGGCCTCGTCGACCTTCCAGCGGGAGTTGACCGGGATCAGCTCGTCGCGGAGCTTGTCGTCCGGCGCGTGCAGCGAGAGCGCGAACGTCACCGGGATGTCCTCGTTCGCGAGCTTCGTGATCGCAGGCACGAGACCGACGGTCGACACCGTGATGCCGCGAGCGCTCATGCCGAGGCCGTGCTGCTTGTCGGTCATGACCCGCACCGCCTGCATCACCCGCGCGTAGTTCGCGAGCGGCTCGCCCATCCCCATGAAGACGATGTTCGACACCCGCTCGGCGGAGTGGTCGTCCTTCTTCTTGCCGCCGAGCCCGCCGTCGGCGATCAGGCGGTTGGCGCGCACGATCTGCTCGACGATCTCCGCCGCCGACATGTTGCGGGTGAGGCCCGCCTGCCCGGTGGCGCAGAAGGGGCAGTTCATGCCGCAGCCGGCCTGGCTCGACACGCACAGCGTGATCCGGCCGGGGTAGCGCATGAGCACCGACTCGACGAGGGCGCCGTCGTGGAGCTTCCACAGGAACTTGATCGTGTCGCCGCGGTCGGTCTCGAGACGCCGCACTTCCGTGAGCAGGGCCGGCAGCATGCCGTGGACGAACTCCTCGCGGCCCTCGGCGGGGAGGTCGGTCATATCGGCGGGGTTGTGGGTCCAGTGCTGGAAGTAGTGCTTCTCGAGCTGCTTCGCCCGGAAGCCGGGAAGCCCGAGCTCCTTGACCTTCTCGACGCGCTGCTCGGGGGTGAAGTCGGCGAGGTGCACCGGCGGTTTGCCGCGCTTGGGGCTGGCGAACTGCAGGAGCGGCCGGCCCTCGGCATCCTTCTTCTGGGTCCAGCCCTCGGTCGCCGGACGCACCTGCCTGGGCTTCGTGGCGCGCACGGGCGAATCGGTCATGAGAACCAGGGTAGGGGACACGCCTGGACGGATGCCGATGCCGGCGCATCGCGCAACCCCCGCCCGGCGGGCGGCCGGCCCGGCTAGCGTGACGGCGTGAGCGACAAGAGCGACGCGATGATCCGGCCGATCGAGCCCGGCGATGCCGGCGAGGTGCTGACGCTGCAGCGTGCGGCATTCGTGCAGGAGGCACTCATCTACGGCACGCCAGACATGCCGCCGCTCACGCAGACGCTGGAGGAGGTGCAGGCCGAGCTGGAGGAGAATCTCGGCGTCGTCGCCCTCGACGGCACCCGCATGATCGGAGCGCTGCGGGCGCGCATCGACGGCGACCTCCTGCTCGTCGGCCGCATCGCGATCGCGCCGGACCGCGCGGGCGAGGGCATCGGCAGCGCGCTGCTGGAGGCCGTCGAGCGACGCGGCGCCGACCGGGGTGCCACGGACGCGGAGCTGTTCACCGGGTCGCTCAGCGAGGCGAACATCCGCCTCTACGAGCGCGTCGGGTATGCCGAGACCCAGCGTGTGCCGGGCGACGACGGCACCGAGCAGGTCTTCCTGCGCAAGCGACTCGAGCAGGAGCGTCGCGGCTAGGCTCGCCGTGTGGTCCCGCTCGAGAACCTTCTCGCCTTCACGCTCGCCGCGCTCGTCCTGATCGTGATCCCGGGCCCGAGCGTGCTGTTCACGATCGGGCGCGCACTCGCCCTCGGACGCATCGGCGGGCTCCTCAGCGTGCTCGGCAACGCGCTCGGCCTCCTGCCGGTCGTCGGCCTCGTCGCGCTCGGCGTCGGCGGCATCGTGGCGCAGTCGGTCGTGCTCTTCACGATCGTCAAGGTCGCCGGGGCGCTGTACCTCATGTACCTCGGCGTCCAGGCGATCCGTCACCGCCACCGCGCCGCCGCCGAGGCGAACGGGGGCGTCCTGCCCCGGTCCGCGTGGCGTCAGCTCGGCGAGGGCTTCATCGTCGGCGTGACCAACCCGAAGACGATCGCGTTCTTCGTGGCGGTGCTGCCGCAGTTCGTCGATCTGAACGCGGGCATGGTGCCGCTGCAGATGGTCGTGCTCGGCCTCGTCTTCTTCGTCATCGCACTCATCTCCGACGGCATCTGGGCTCTCGTGGCCGCCGGCGCCCGCGGGTGGTTCGGCCGCTCGCCCAAGCGCATCTCGACCTTGTCGGCGACCGGCGGCGGCTTGATGATCGGCCTGGGCGGCATCCTCCTCTTCACCGGGAACAAGCACTGATGGACTCTTCGACGACCCCGGATGCCGGACCGCAGCGAGCGGCCGGCCGGCGCATCATCTTCCTCGACGTCGACGGCACGATCCTGGAGCACGGCTCGCACATCTCCCCCTCGACCCCGGGCGCCGTTCGCGCCGCCCGCGCGGCCGGGCACCTGGTGTACCTCAGCACCGGGCGATCCGCCGCCGACATCCATCCGGTCGTCGCCGAGATCGGCTTCGACGGCGCCGTCACCAACTCCGGCGCGCTCGTGACGTCCGACGGCGAGGTGGTCGTCGAACGCCCGCTGTCGGCGGAGGCGACGGACCGGATGCTGACGGCGCTGCGCAGCCGCGGCATCCGCTACTTCCTGCAGACCCGTGACGCCGTCTACGCGAGCGACGACATGGCCGAGCTGATGCGCGACTACGCCGTCGCGCTCGAGGCCCGCGTGCAGGCGGGTCAGGAGGTGCGCCCGGAGGACTCGCTCGTCGGCCTCGCCCAGCGGAGGTTCCCGGGTGTGGAAGAGGCGGACCTCGGCCGCATCGACAAGGCCGTGTTCGTCAGCGACCACGAGGAGGGCATCGACGAACTCCGTGCCGATCTGGGCGACGAGTTCCTCATCGTCCCCGGCAGCATGCCGCTGCCCGGCGGCTCGAACGGCGAGATCAGTGAACGCGGCACCACCAAGGGCTCGGCGATCGAGCTGCTGCTGGCGCACCTCGGGATGGATGCCGCCGACGCCGTCGCGGTCGGCGACAGCTGGAACGACGTCGAGATGTTCCAGGTGTGCGGCGTCGCGGTGGCGATGGGCAACGCGCAGCCCGAGCTCAAGGAGCTCGCCGACATGGTCACGACCGACGTCCTCGACGACGGCATCGCCCACGCCTTCCGGCGGCTCGGCCTCATCTGATCCGGCGTCGCCGCCGTTCGAGGCGGCCCGGCCGCGGTGTCACGGCTGCTCGCGGACTTCCATCCCGAGGTTGACGAGGGTGCCCCCGGGGTCGCGTACCTGCGCGACCCGCTCGCCCCATGGCATGTCGGCGGGCGCCTGCTCGGCCCGCCCGCCGGCGTGCACCCACGCCGCGTAGGTCGCATCCACGTCGTCGACGTAGAACCAGAGCGCGACGCGGTCGCCGACCGACGGCGGCAGGGCGTCGGGGTCGCGGCCGATGCCCAGCGACGTCTCGCCGACCTGCAGCGACACGTAATCGTCCTCGTCGCCGCTGCCGAACCGGTACGTCACCGTCGCGCCGAGGGCGCTCTCATAGAACCGCACGAGCTCCGGCAGGTCTCGCACCAGCAGGATCGGGAACAGGCTCCGTACCCCCATGGGGCCACCCTACGTCGCCGTCGTGGGTCTCGAAAGGGACTGCTCAGTCCAGGAAGATGTCGGGGAACAGGGCCGAGTCCGGGGTACCGGGGACGGCCGCGTAGCCCGAGAAGTCGGTCACGCCGGCCGCTTCCAGCACGTCCTCGACGATGAGCGTCTGGCCGGTGTACCCGCGCGCCGGCTGGGTGAAGATCTCGTATGCGGCGTCGGCGTAGATCTCGGGCGTGCGGCTCACCTTCATCATGCGGTCGCCGCCGAGCGCGAACTGCACCGCCGCGGTCGCGATCGTCGTGCGCGGCCACAGCGTGTTGGCGGCGATGCCGGCCGACGCGAACTCCGCCGCGAGGCCGAGGGTCGCCATCGTCATGCCGTACTTCGCGAGCGTGTAGCCGGTGTGGCCGCCCAGCCACTTCGGAGAGAGGTTCAGCGGCGGCGAGAGAGAGAGGATGTGCGGGTTCGCGGCATCCTTCAGGATCGGGACCGCGGCGCGCGAGAGCATGAAGGTGCCGCGCACGTTGACGTCCTGCATGAGGTCGTATTTCTTGGCGTCGAGGTCGAGCGAGCGCGACAGGTCGATCACCGAGGCGTTGTTGACGACGATGTCGATGCCGCCGAACTCGCCCTGCGTCTTGAGCACGGCCTCGGTGACGTCGTCGTCGTTGCGCACATCGCCGACGATGGGCAGGGCGTTCCCGCCGGCCGCGCGGATCTGCTCCGCCGCCGAGTGCACCGTGCCCTCGAGCTTGGGGTGGGGCGTGTCGGTCTTGGCGAGCAGCGCGATGTTGGCGCCGTCCCGCGCCGCGCGCAGCGCGATCGCGAGGCCGATGCCGCGGCTGCCGCCCGACATCAGGATGGTCTTGCCGGCCAGGGGCTTGTCGCTCATCTCGGGTTCTCCTCGGGTCAGGAACGGGACTTGGCGGATGCCGCCGCGAAGGCCGCGACGCGGGCGCGGGCCTCCTGCGTGTCGAAGCGGGCGCCGATCGAGGCGGCCTCGTCGTCGAGGTTCTCGGCGAGCGAGCGCCCCGCCCCGGTGCGGACCAGCCGCTTCGCCTGGCCGAAGGCGCCGGTGGCGTTGTCGAGCCAGAACCGGGCGACCGCCTCGGCGCGGGCGGCGACGTCCGCCGCAGGCACCACTTCAGTGACGAGGCCCCAGTCGAGCGCCGTCTCGGCGTCGATCGTGAGGTCCTGCAGCAGCAGCTGCAGCGCGCGGCGCTGGCCGACCGCCGCCGGGAGCAGCGTCGAGACGCCGAGGTCGGGCGTCAGCCCGATGTTCGCGTACTTGCTCACGAACCTCGACTGCTCCGACGCGACGATGTAGTCGGCGGTGAGCATGAGCCCGAGCCCGCCGCCCGCCACCGCACCCTGCACGGCCGCGACGATGGGCTTGTCGGACTCGACGAACGTGCGGATGCCGTCGTGGATGGTCTGCGCGGCGCCCGTGACGTCGGGGCCGGACGCGCCCGACGTCGCCATCTCGAGGACGTCGCCGCCCGCGCAGAAGGCCGGGCCCGCGGCATCCAGGATCACCGCGCCGACCGACTCGTCGGACGTGATCTCGTGGGCGACGTCGCGCCAGCGGCGGCCCATCTCGAAGCCCATCGCGTTGAGGAACGCGGGCCGGTTGAAGGTGACGCGCGCGAGGGCGCCGTCGCGCGTGACGAGGATCGAGTCGCTCATTGTTCTCCTGCGGTCGGGGCTTACTTCGGTGCCATCCGGATGGCACCGTCGAGGCGGATGGTCTCGCCGTTGAGGTAGCCGTTGTCGACGATCGACATCACCAGCCGCGCGTACTCGTCGGGCTTGCCGAGTCGCTGCGGGTACGGCACCTGCTCGCCGAGCGAGTCCTGGGCGGCCTGCGGGAGTCCCATGAGCATCGGGGTCTCCATGATGCCCGGGGCGATCGTCACGACGCGGATGCCGTAGCGCGCGAGCTCGCGTGCGATCGGCAGGGTCATCGCGTGCACGCCGCCCTTCGATGCGGCATACGCGGGCTGGCCGATCTGCCCGTCGAACGCCGCGACGCTCGCGGTGCTGACGATGACGCCGCGGTCGCCGTCGGCGGTCGGCTCCGTCTTCGCGATCGCGGCGGAGGCCTGCGCGATAACGTTGTACGTGCCGATGAGGTTGACGCGCACGATGCGCTCGAAGCCCTCCAGCGGCGACGGGTTGCCGTCGCGGTCGAGGACCTTCGCGGGCGGCGCGATGCCGGCGCAGTTCACCACGACGCGGAGGGGACCGGATGCCGCGGCCGTCGCGACCGCGGCGGCCACCTGCTCCGCCTCGGTGACGTCGGCCGGCGCGAACGCTCCCCCGAGCTCTGCGGCGACATCGGCGCCGGCGGAGGACGGCAGGTCGACGATCGTCACGGCAGCGCCGGCTGCGGCGAGGCGGCGGGCGGTCGCGAGACCGAGGCCGCTCGCGCCACCGGTGACGAGCGCGGAGGCACCCGTGAGGTCCATGGATTCTCCTTCGAAGTCCGGATGCTGCGGAACCGCGTATCAGCATACGCGGGACTGAGTCCCAGGTCATGCCGGGCGGCGCACGACCCAGGCTAGTCGTGCCGCCACACGGTCACTCGATGAGCGGCCTCCGCACCCGTACCAGCGTGGCGATGCGATCGAGGAGTTCCGCGGGGCGCGCCAGCAGCACGCGCGCCTCGGGCCGATCGGTGAGGTACTCGGCCAGTCGTGTGGTCGCACGCGCCTCGGCGCGACGGTACCCCGAGAGATAGTGCTGAGTGACGCCCCATTCGATGTCGGCGCCGGCGGTGCCGACGCGCACCGGGAAGGTCGGCGTCTCGGCTCCCTCGACGAACGAGCCGCCGCCGCTGAGGAGCCCCTCCAGCAGCGGTCCGACGGAGTCGCCGATCGCAGGGTGGGGCCACAGCGTCGTCGGCGGCTGCACCGTGAGCAGGCGCACCGCGTCCCACGGCATGAAGCCGCCCGGCGAGTCCCCCAGCCAGGGCGCAAGTCCGCCGGGGGTCAACCGCACATGCCGGGCGGCGGCATCGCCGATCGCCAGCGCCGCCTCCGGCCCCTCCAGAGCCGTGAGCGGTCCTCGGCGGCGCGTGACACGTGTGGTGGCGGACATGACCTCATCCCATCATGCGGCCGGCGCACGCTCCGCCGCTCGAGTTGAATCCCTTCCCGCTCACCTGTCACAAACGGTCCGCTCACACCGCGAAACGTGACAGGCGAGCGGAAACGGCAGGCGGGCAGGATGGGAGCGTGTCGATCCCCGCCGAACCCGTGGCCGTGTCCGAGACCGTCGTGCGGCTCGCGCGCGGCGCCGCGCTCACGCCGGTCTGGCGGAACGACTACGGCGGCATGACGTTCCGCACCGACGACGGCCGCTTCATCAAGCACGGTCCGCGCAACGCCGAGACGTCGTTCGCCGGCGAGGCCGCGCGCCTGGCGTGGGCGCAGCCGCACGCGCGGGTGCCGCTCCTGCTCGAGGTCGGCGGCGACGACAGCCACGAGTACCTCGTCACGGCGGCGCTCCCGGGGCTCTCCGCCGTCGACGCGCGCTGGGTCGCCGAGCCCGCCACCGCCGTCCGCGCCGTCGGCGAGGGCCTGCGTGCCCTGCACGACGCGCTGCCGGTCGCCGACTGCCCCTTCGACTGGCGCGTGCCCTCCCGCATCGCGAACGCGACGGGCCGCGGCATCCGCGTTCCGGAGGCCCTGCGCGAGCCGCCGCCGGTCGACCTGCTCGTGGTCTGCCATGCCGACGCCTGCTGCCCCAACACGCTCATCGGCGACGACGGCCGCTGGAGCGGGCATGTCGACCTCGGAGCACTCGGCGTCGCCGACCGTTGGGCCGACATCGCCGTGGCGTCGATGTCGACGGCGTGGAACTATGGCGAGGGATGGGAGGACGCCCTCATCGAGGCGTACGGTGTCGAGCCCGACCGCGCGCGCCTGTCGTACTACCGAGAGCTGTGGAACGCGACATGACCGAGATCACCGGCAACGTCTGCAAGATCGACGGCCATCCGAACCTCGTGATCCTGCGGCGCTTCCGCGCGACCGCCGACGAGATCTGGCGCGAGCTCACCGAGTCGGCGCGGCTCGAGCGCTGGATCGGCCGGTGGGACGGCGACCCGTCGAGCGGGCACGTCACGTTCTACATGACGGCGGAGGCCGAGGATGCCGCGGGCGAGGAGTACACGATCCTCGAGTGCGACCGGCCCCGGCGCTTCGCCGGCGACACGTCGGCGGCCGGAGGTGCCTGGCATCTGTGGTTCGAGCTCGCCGAGGAGGCGCCGGGCGACACGATCCTCACGTTCGGCCAGCGGCTGAACCCGGGCGAGGACGTCGGCTCGATCGGTCCGGGCTGGGAGTACTACCTCGACCGGCTCGTCGCCGCGCAGGCCGGTCTCGACGCCGGCACCGTCTCGTGGGACGACTACTTCCCCGCCCTGCAGCCCGCCTACGAGCGGCTCGTCGCCGCCGACTGACGCGGCGTACCGCGCTCGCCCGTCGTCCGGGCCTTTCGTCTCTGCGTTTCGACTCGCAAGCTCGCTCAACGACCGGGGGAAGGCTCCGGTCGTTGAGCGAGGAGCGCCAGCGACCCCGGGGGGGCTCCGGTCGTTGGGCGAGGAGCGCCAGCGACCCGGGGGGGGCTCCGGTCGTTGAGCGAGGAGCGCCAGCGAC
>NZ_JBJDRL010000054.1:0-27212 GCF_044987475.1 Microbacterium sp. ZW CA_36 | reverse complement strand
GCCTCGCCGCCGTCGCGCGCCGGGCGATGGGCGGCGCGGTCGGCGGCGCGGTCGGCGGCGCGGTCGGCGTGACCCAGCGCACGCCCGGGAGCGATGCGGTCACGCACCCGCCGCTTGAGGACGACGATGTCGGGGAAGCCGCCGTCCGCGGTGCGTGACCACACGAGCTCGTCGTCGGCATACACCTCGAAGATGCCGCCGGTGCCGGGCTCGAGGGTGGCGCCGCCCCCCATGAGCTCGGCCTGGAACGTCGTCAGCAGCTCCTGGGCGATCCATGCCGCGCGGAGCATCCACGCGCATTGCGTGCAGTAGACGACCCGGACGCGGTGCGTCATGCGACGTCTCCGTCCGGGGCGAGGAACTCCAGCGCCGCGTCACGGAACGCGCGCGACCCGGGGGTGTTGAAGTGATGCCGGCCCGGGATCTCGACGAAGGTGCCGTTCGGCGCGGTCGCCGCCAGCGTCCGGGAGCGCTCGAGGATCGCGTCGTCCGAACCGGTGGCGAAGAGGACCGGCTGGGCCGGGGGACGCGCGGGATCCGGGTCGGCGTCGCCGAACCGCATCCCCTCGGCGAGCGCGATGAGCGCGCGCAGGTCGTTCTGCGGCACGCGCTCGGCGAGTCGCACGTAGTTCTGCGTGACGGCGTCGGCCACCGGTATGCCTTCCTCGGCATACGCCCGGGCCTGATCGATGCGCAGGCGTCCGAGCGGTCGGCCGTCGGGGATGCCACCCAGCACCGCGCGGCTGATGTGCTCCGGCGCGTCGACCGCGAGCTGCCACCCGACCCGGGCGCCGAGGGAGTATCCGACGTACCGCACGGCGTCGACGAGGTAGGTGTCGAGCACCGCGATCAAGTCCCCGACGAACGCGGTCATGGAGTACGCGCGGGGATCGTCGGGCTTGTCGCTGGCCCCATGGCCCCGCTGGTCGACCCCGATGACCCGGTAGCCCGCCGCGGTCAGCATCCGCACCCAGCCGGTCTCGACCCAGTTGTCACGGCAGCTCGATGCGAATCCATGCACGCACAGGACGGCGTCGGCGTCGGGCTCGCCCCAGGCGTAGGTCGCCAGCTGGTACCCCTCGTTCGACATGATGAAACTGGGCTGCGGCATCTCGGTGCGCACGACGGGGGCGACGGCATCCATACCCGCCATTCTGCTCCCACCCGCGCCGGCACCGCCGCAGCCGCACATGTCGCGCAACGACCCCGCACCATCGGGTCAGCCCGCGGAGATTACGCTTCTCGACGCCGAATCGCAACGGGCTGAGCGTTCACGGCTGTTCCGCCTAACGTCGCGGCATGAGCATGGACGACCCCCGCGGTTCACGCCCGACGGAGCCCCTGGCCCCGCGGCGCACCGACACCGACCTCGACCGCAATGGCGTGGCCGACAGCCGTGACGCGTCTCTGCGCGACACCGTCGTGGCTCGCGAGCACGAGCGTTTCGGCGGCATCAAGCTCGGCGCCGCCTTCTTCGGATGGCTCGCGGCCCTGGGCGCGCTGGTTGCCCTCACCGCCGTGGTCGCCGCGATCGGAGCGGCGACCGGCCTGGCCTCGCCTGAGACCGTCGAAGACGCGGTCGATGCCGCCGACCAGAACATGGGCGCGGCGACCATCATCGGAGCGATCGCGATCGCCGTCGTGCTGTTCGTCGCCTACTTCGCCGGCGGCTACGTCGCCGGGCGCATGGCGCGGCTGAGCGGGGCCAAGCAGGGTCTGGCCGTCTGGCTCTGGGCGATCGCCATCGCCATCGTCGTAGCCGTCGTGACGGCCATCGCCGGGGCGCAGTGGGACATCCTGGCGAACATCGACATCTTCCCCCGCATCCCCGTCACCCCCGACGCGGCGACTTGGACCGGCATCCTGACCGCCATCGGCGCCGCCGTGATCACGCTCATCGCGGCGGTCCTCGGCGGAGCGGCCGGAATGCGCTACCACCGCCGCGTCGACCGCGCAGGCTTCGGCGACGAGCGGGTCTGAACCTCTATCCACCACGAGAAAGGAGATCCACCATGGGTCTGGACGATGACATCAAGCACAACATGGAAGACGTCAAGGGCAAGGCGAAGGAGGCGGTCGGAGACGCGACCGACAACGAGCGCCTGCAGGCCGAGGGCGTGGCCGACCAGGCCAGCGCCAAGGTCAAGAAGGCCGGTCAGGACGTGAAGGACGCGTTCACCGACGACCGGTGATCTGCCGGCGACGGTGCCCCGGGTCCCCGGCGGGTCCGGGGCATCGTCGTGTCCGGGGCCGGAGGCCCGCGTCAGAAGACATCCCAGTCCCGCGCACGTTCGACGAGTGCGTCGATGACCCGCGTGGTCGCGGCCGTCGGCGGCGCTCCCGCGCGGATCGCGAGGTGCAGGGTGTTGATCGGCGCCTCGGCGGATCGGTGGACCAGCTCCACGGCGCCGGCGCCGATCGCGGGCTCCGCCAGGTAACGCGGCAGGGCCGAGATCCCAGCGCCCGCGATCACCGCCGCGAGCACCGCCCGGAGGTCGGGCACGGTCATCGCCACCGCGTTGGCGGGACGGTGCCCGAACTGGCTGCGCCAGTAACGCCGCACGATCGACAGATCGGCGTCGTAGGCGACCAGCGGCAGATGCCGGAGGGCCTCGGCGGGATCGGCGGCCAGGCGATGCGGGTCGATCGTGCCGGCGAGCGAGGGCGCACCGACGAGAACGAACTCCTCGTCGACGAGGCCCCGATAGCGGATGCCGCGCATCGGCGTCCGCACCGATGACACCACGACGTCGAGACCGCCGCCCGAGAGCCGCTCGAGCAGGTCGTGCGCGAGGCCGAGGGAGAACTCCAGACGCACGCCGCGGGTGGTGAGCGGCGCCAGCGCGGGAACGACGCGTGCCGCGACCACATCGCTCGCGCCGCCCACTCTCACCGTCTCCACCGCGCCGGTGTCGGGCACCGTCCACACCTCGCGCAGGCGGTCGACCGGTGCGGCCACGCGTGCAGCGAGTGCATCGCCGGCGGGTGTGGGGGTCGCGCCGCGCACCGATCTCGTGAAGAGCGGCGTTCCCAGCTCTGCCTCGAGGCGGGCGATCCGCTCGCTCACCGACGGCTGGCTGAGGCTGAGGCGCGCGGCCGCCGCCGTGATCGAGCCCGCGCGGTGCACCTCGAGGAACGTGTACAGCAGGTCGAGCTCTTGCATGCAACAGTCCTTCCATCAGGAAACCTATGGCTGGATCCGATCATAGGAAATGACGGTGATGGGTACCGGGTTTCCTCCACAGCGGCTCGCACGGGTCGCAGAACGGGAGAAGAACATGGCACACGTACTCATGGCCGTCACCGGCGCCGATGCGATCGCCCTCACGGACGGCACGTCCCACCCGACCGGATTCTGGGCGGAGGAGCTGGTCGAGCTGCACCGGGGACTCGTCGCCGCCGGGCACCGGGTCGACATCGCGACCCCCGGCGGCGTTCGCCCGACGGTAGATCCCGGCAGCCTCTCGGGTGATTCCGCCCAGGCGCTGCGCGACTACCTCGCGTCGATCGACGGACTGCTCGCGCACCCGCGGGCACTCGCCGACGTCCGCGACGGCGAGTACGACGCGATCGCACTGCCGGGCGGTCACGGGCCGATGGTGGACCTCGCGGTCGACGCCGATCTCGGACGCCTGCTCATCGACGCGGTCGACCGGGGTGCGGTGGTGGGCGTGCTGTGCCACGGGCCCGCGGGGCTCCTCAGCGCGGTGCGCGAGGACGGCTCGTTCGCGTTCGCGGGCCGCCGGCTCGTGGTCTTCACCGACGACGAGGAGCGGCAGGGCGGCCTCGGCGACGCCTCGCCCTATCTCGTCGAGACCCGTCTGCGCGAGCTCGGCGCGGTCGTCGAGCCGGGCGAGCCGTGGTCCGTCACGGTCGCGACCGACGGAGCGCTCGTGAGCGGTCAGAACCCGCAGTCGAGCGTCGCGACCGCGCAGCGCCTGGTCGAGGTGCTCGCGGCGCACTGAGGCACCACGGATGCCGCGACCACGGCCACCCCGGAGCCCGCCGCACCGCCGGGGCGCGGAGAGACCCCCGCTCTCCCGCGTGCCGGCTCAGCCGACCGGCTGCTGGAGCTCGGTCACCCAGGTCGACTGCGGCCCGTCCGCCTGCAGGTACACCTCGCGGGACGGGCCCGCGAACGTGCCGCCGTCGGCGATCACCGCTCCCATGAACGCGCCCCAGGCGGCGCCGATGCCGGACATCTCGCCGCGGTAGGTCGTCACCGCCGCCCGCTCCACGGCGGGGAGGTCGACCACCTGCCAGGCGTCGCCGGGAACCGGTTCGTCGCCGGCGACCCACGAGACCCACACCCGCAGGTCGTCGGTGCCCTCCATCGGCTCGTACCAGAACGTGCCCGGCTCGCGATAGTCGACGCCGGCGGCGTCCAGGGCCGCGTGCAGCGACGGCAGGATGCGGTCGATCGCGGCGGGCACGTTCTCACCGCCCGGCGCGACGTCGGTGGCCGCGTAGACCGTGACGGGTTCGAGGCGGCGGTATTCGAGGTCGGTCATCTGCGCTTCTCCTTCGAAGTTCCGGTGTCGCCCATCCGGCGGCCGGTGTCGCGGCATCCGGGGACCGCCGCGGCGCGGGCGCTGCGACGGGTTCCAGGGGAGACCACCTCCGACCATGGCATATCCCCGCCGCGCTGACGACCCCCCTCGACACAGCCCGACCGTCGCAGGGCGCGCACACCAAGAAGAAGACGGATGCCGCGGGCCGCGGCATCCGTCTTCCTGCGGCGTGTGCGCCCCAGCGCCTCAGGGCACGCGGTAGCCCGCCGCGCGGAACAGCTCGTACCACTCGGCGCGCGTGAGGCGGAGGTCGGAGCCCTCGGTGGCCGCGCTCACACGCTCAGGGGTCGTCGTGCCCAGCACGACCTGCATCAGCGCGGGATGGCGCGTGATCCACGCGACCGCGATCGCGATGGCCGGCACGTCGTACGCGGCGGCCAGCCGGTCGATGACGGCGTTCAGCTCGGGGTAGTCCGGCGAACCGAGGAAGACGCCGTTGAAGAACCCCGCCTGGAACGGCGACCACGCCTGGATGGCGATGTCGTGCAGGCGGCAGTAGTCCACGATCCCGCCGCCGTCGAGGGTGAGCGACTGCTCCTCGCCCTGCATGTTCCCCGCGACGCCCTGTGCGATCGACGGGGCGTGGGTGATCGAGAGCTGGATCTGGTTCGCCACGATCGGCTGGCGCACGGACTTCTTCAGCAGGTCGATCTGTCGCGGGGTGTGGTTCGAGACGCCGAACGCGCGCACCTTGCCCGCCGCCTCGAGCTCATCGAAGGCCCGCGCGACCTCGTCGGGCTCGACAAGGGCGTCCGGCCGGTGCAGCAGCAGGATGTCGATGTAGTCGGTGTCGAGGGCGCGCAGCGACCCTTCGACCGCCGAGACGATGTGGTCGTACGAGAAGTCGAAGTACGGCCCCTCGCGGACGATGCCGGCCTTCGTCTGGATCGTGATCTGGGCCCGCTCCGACGCGGTGAGCTGCATGGCCTCGGCGAACCGCCGCTCGCAGCCGTGCACGTCGCGGCCGTAGACGTCGGCGTGGTCGAAGAAGTCGATCCCGGCATCGCGGGCGGTGCCGACGAGGGCGCGCACCGCGTCGTCGTCGAGATCCTGGATGCGCATGAGCCCCAGCACCACGTTGGGTGCGGGACGCTCGACGCCGGTGAGTTCGATGGTCTTCATTGGTCCGCTCTCGGTTCGGGTGTGCCGGGCCTTCCGCGCGCAGTCGGCCCGTCCTGCGCGCTCCACGCTAGGCAGTCGAGACAAAGAAGTCCAACAACTGTATGTTGTGTGATTGAGAATCATCGCGAATGGATGCCGCATCCGCGCGGCGGGGGAGGTCTCATGGAGCACCGTCAGCTCGAGTACCTGGTCACCCTCGCCGACGAGCGCGCGGAAGCCGCAGCCGCATGACCGTCGTGCTGGTGGAGGGCGAGAGCGACCGCATCGCCCTCCAGACGCTCGCCACCCGGCTGGGGATCCGGATGCCGCAGGTGCGCGTCGTCGGCGGCTCCAAGGGCGCTCGGCGCGTGGCCGCCGAGCTCGCCGGCATCCGGCTGCTGGGGCTCGTCGACCAGGGCGAGCGGCACGACTTCGAGCGGGTGCTCGACGACGTCTTCGTCTGCGACCCCGACCTCGAGGCCGAGTTCGTGCGCGCCCTCGGCATCCCAGGAGTCGAGGCAGTGATCGCCGAGCAGGGTGAGCTGGCGTCGTTCCGCAGCCTGCAGCGGCAGCCCTTCCAGCGCGGTCGCCCCGTCGAGGCGCAGCTCGCTCGGTTCTTCGGCGGCCGCAGCGGCAACAAGGCCCGCTACGCGCAGCTCCTGGCCGAGGCCGTTCCGCTGGACCGGATGCCGCCGCCGCTGGCCGCGCTCCTCGCCGCCGTCTGACGGGCTGACCGCCCGTGCGCGTGGGCGGTGAGCTGCGAGGAGCGTTCGGTCGTTGAGCGAGCGAGGAACGAGCGAGACGAAACGCCCCGAACCCGTCGCCGGCGGCATCCGTCTGCCGGGATGAGGGCGTTCTCACGCGCCGCTCGCTGCCCGTTCACCGAGTCGTCGCAGGCTCGTCGCCGGCCGGTCAGCGTGCGGTCCGGCGGTCGCGGTTGCGTCGGGGACATGAGTCGATTCCCCACCCGACGCGTCCTGCCGCGCCTTCTCGCCGCGGCAGCAGCGACGGTCACCGCCGTCGCCCTCCTCCCCGCCACCGCCGCCTCCGCCCAGCCGGTGCCCGCCGCGTCGGCGACATCGTCGTCGCCGTTCGTGCAGGCGCACGTGCCGACGCTCGTCGCCCGGGCCACGCTCTCGGCCGATCACCTCGAACCCGGGCCGGCATCGGGCGCGCTCGCGAGCCCCGCGAACGGCCGCACCGGGCCCTGGGACGGCCAGGTCATCCTGGGATTCTCGGCCGCCATCGACAACGGCGACGGCACGTTCTGGGCACAGCCCGACAACGGGTTCGGCGCCAAGGGCAACTCGGCCGACTTCCTGCTGCGCAACTACCTCGTGCGGCCGGCGTGGCAGACCGCCGACGGCGGCGCCGGCGAGATCCAGGTCCAGCGCTTCATCTCGTACAACGACCGCAACGGCGTGCTCGACTTCCCGATCGTGAACGAGGGCACTACGGAGCGCCTGCTCACCGGCGGCGACTTCGACATCGAGTCGGTGGTCAAGGCCAAGGACGGGTCGTTCTGGGTCGGCGAGGAGTTCGGTCCCTTCCTGCTCCACTTCGACGCCGAGGGCACGCTGCTCGAGAAGCCGTACGCGCTCGACGGCGCGAAGTCGCCGCAGAACCCCTACCTGCAGGCGGGCGAGACCCCGCGGGTGCGGGCGAGCCGCGGCTTCGAGGCGATGGCCGCCTCGGTGAACGGCCGCTACCTCTATCCGGTCGTCGAGGGCTCGTACGCCGACGACGACGACCTGCGTCGTCGCGAGATCCTCGAGTTCGACACGCGTGCGGGGGAGTACACCGGCCGCACCTGGAGCTACCAGACCGACCAGGAGCCGAACGTCATCGGCGACGCGTTCACCGTGCGGGGCGACGTGCTCATCCTCATCGAACGCGACGACTTCGAGGGCGAGCAGTCGGTGACGAAGCGCGTCTACGAGGTGGACCTGCGCCGCACCGACGCCGAGGGCTACCTCGAGAAGAAGCTGGTGCTCGACGCCCTGCGCATCGCCAACCCCCACGGCATCGGTGCGGGCGACGGCTACGGCACCGGCGAGATCTACTCGCTCCCGGTGCAGTCGTTCGAGACCGTCGTGCAGCTGAAGGACGGCAGCTTGCTCATCGGCAACGACAACAACTACCCGGGCAACGACGCGCGCATCCCCGGCACCCCCGACGACACCGAGTTCGCGATCATCGACCTCGACAAGACCAAGATCGAGCCCTCGACCGTGAGCCTGATCGGGCACCGCGGCGCGAGCGGGTCGCGCCCCGAGCACACGCTGGCCGCGTACGAGGCGGCGATCGTGCAGTGCGCCGACTACATCGAGCCGGATGTCGTCTCCACCAAGGACGGCGTGCTGGTGGCGCGCCACGAGAACGAGATCAGCGGGACGACGGATGTCGCGACCCGCGCCGAGTTCGCCGCCCGCAAGACCACGAAGGTCATCGACGGCGTCTCGATCACCGGCTGGTTCACCGAGGACTTCACGTTCGCCGAGCTGCGGACGCTGCGTGCGAAGGAGCGCTTGCCCCAGACGCGTCCGGCCAACACGGCGTTCGACGGCCTGTACGTGATCCCGACGCTCGACGAGGTCATCGACCTCGCCCGCCACTCGGTCAGCTGCGACGGCCGCACCGTGGGCGTGTACCCCGAGACGAAGCATCCGTCGTACTTCGACTCGATCGGCCTGTCGCTGGAGGAGCCGCTCGTCGCGGCGCTGCAGGCGAACGGCCTCGACCGCGCGGACGCGCCCGTCATCGTGCAGAGCTTCGAGACCGCGAACCTGCGCGATCTCGACGGCCTGACCGACGTGACGCTCGCGCAGCTCGTGAGCGGATCGGGTCGGCCGTACGACTTCACGCTCGCGGGCGACACCCGCACCTACAGGGACCTGGTGACGCCCGCCGGGCTGGCTGAGATCGCCACCTATGCCGACGGCGTGGGCCTCGAGAAGTCCGTCATGATCCCCCGCACGGCAGAGGGCCGTCTGGGCACGCCGACGCCGGTCATCGCCGACGCGCACGCCGCGGGCCTCTCGGTGCACGGCTGGACGTTCCGCGCCGAGAACCAGTTCCTCCCGCTGGAGTTCCGCTCCAGCGCCGACCCGAACGCGTACGGCGACCTCGCCGGTGAGCTGACGGCGTTCATCGCCGCCGGCATGGACGGGGTCTTCAGCGACAACCCCGGCATCGCCGCGGTGACCATCGACACGGTGACCCTCGGGAGCTGAGCCCACGAGACGCCGGACGGGGCGGGGGATGCTGCGGCATCCTCCGCCCCGTTTCGATCGTTGAGCGAGCGAGGAACGTGGTCGTTGAGCGAGCTTGCGAGTCGAAACGCAGCGACGAAACGCGCCGGACACGACGCAGACGAGCGGCTCGGCGCGTTTCGTCTCGGTCGCTGGCGCTCCCTCGCTCAACGACCGTGCGTTCGGCGTGGGGTGAGCGAGGACCGAACCCGCGGCCGCACCAGCCCGCGGCATCCGTTCCCGCCTGTGTCAGCGCACGCGGCGGCCGTGCGCGATGTCGATGAGGCGCGACAGCACCTCGCCACCCGAGCGCAGGCCGTTGTGCTCGTGCTCGCTGGTGATCCACGGCGTCACGCCGGGAAGCAGCCGTGCGGTCTCCATCGAGAACTCGAACGGCACGTAGAGGTCGTTGGCGTAGACGGCGGCGGCGCCGCGGGCGCCCGATGCAGTGATCGCGTCGGCGTCGTACAGCTGCGGCCAGGCGAACTCGGCGAGCTCGAGGGTGACGTCGCGCCACGGCTGCAGGCCGGGAACCGTGTCGAGCCACTCGCGGCGGACGTGCTCGCCGGTGAAGAGCGTCGGGTCGTCCCGGAAGTCGTCGGGCTCGGTGCGCTCGGCCGACCAGTCGGTCGCGTGCCCGTCGGCGTAGCTCGACTCGTGGAACACGTAGTACAGCGGGTTGCGCGCGTCGAACGGCATCGCGGCGGCGAGGTCGTGGCGGAAGGCGTTGGTGTGCGGCTCGAGCTCGAGCAGGCTCCACAGCTTCTGCCACCCCTCGTTCGTCCCGAGCGCCGAGCCGGCCGAGCGCACCCGCGAGGCGGAGGCCACTTCGCCGTCCGGCATCACGATGGCACCCGCGTCCGCGAGGTCGACGATCCGGCGCATCGCGTCGCGGTGCGCTGGGAATCGCCGGTAGTAGCGCTCGGACGCCTCGCGCATCTTGTCGTAGGTGAGGGCGTACACATCGTCGGGATGCCGGCCCACGGCGCTGAGGCCGCCGGTGATGTACACGTGCTCGAGGGATCCGGCATCCGTGGAGAGATAGGCGAGGGTCGTGAAGCCGCCGAAGGACTGCCCCAGCACGCTCCAGGTCGAGGCGCCCAGCTCCTCGCGCACCGCCTCGCAGTCCCGCACGATCGCGTCGGCCCGCAAGTGCGTGATGTACTCCGCGAGCTCGCCCGTGCCGCGCTCGAGGTCGCGGTCCGAGACCGGTGTCGACAGCCCGGTGCCCCGCTGGTCGAGCAGCACCAGACGGTAGTGCTCGAGAGCCTCGTCGAGCCACGACGGCCCCTGCGGAGCGTGGAAGGCGCGGGGCGCCTCGTGCCCCGGCCCGCCCTGGAGGAACACGAGGTACGGGAGCTGCTCTCCGCCCTCGCGCGTGACCACGGCGGCATGGATGTCGATCGTGCGGGCGTCCGCCGGATCGCCCCACACCAGCTGGACGGTGAGGGTGTGGTCGTCGATGGTCAGGTCCTGCATGCGGCGCGTCGTCACGGACATGCGTACGAGCGTAGGGGCACTCGCCGACGCCGTGCCTGCGCCGCCACTCTCGGGGGTCACGACACGCCGCAACGCCGCGGGGGTAAGGACGTTCTGCGCCTGCTGAAGGAGCGCGCCCGGCTCGCGGTGCACAGCACGCGGCAATGCGACGCCCGGTCGTTGAGCGAGCTTGCGAGTCGAAACGCAGAGACGAATCGCCTCGAGCCTCCGAGCGGACGTCTTACGGCGTGTGCGTTTCGTCCCGGTGGTCGAGCATTCTGAGACCGCGTGCCGTGACGATGAAGTCGTCGACGTTGCGCAGGTGCTCGCGCACGCTGCGCTCGGCGTCGACGGCGATCGCGCCGGCGTCGGCGGTCGCCGCGACGGCGACGAGCGCGTCGCCCTGGAGGCGGTGTCCCACCCAGCGGAGGCGGACGCGGTCGATCCGCGCGACGCCGTCGACGTGCGCGAGCGCGTGCTCGGCGCGGTCGACGAGCTCCGGCTCGACGCCGTCGAGGAGGCGGCGGCCGACGCTGCGCACGGTGCCGATCAGGAGCACGAAGATCGCCGCCGCGATCACGAGACCGACGATCGGGTCGGCCAGCGGGAAGCCGAGGAGCACGCCGATGCCGCCCAGCACCACCGCGAGCGAGGTGAAGCCGTCGGTGCGGGCATGCACGCCGTCCGCCACGAGCGCGGCGGACCCGATGCGCTTGCCCACGCGGATGCGATACACGGCGACGATCTCGTTGCCGGCGAACCCGATCACGCCCGCGGCGATCACCCACCCGAGGTTGTGAAGCGGCTGCGGGTGCAGCATCCGATCGATCGCCTGCCAGGCCGCCACGATCGCCGAGAGCGCGACGACGAACACGATGAACAGGCCCGCGAGGTCTTCGGCGCGGCCGAGCCCGTAGGTGTAGCGACGGGATGCCGCGCGCCGGCCGAGCACGAACGCGATCCACAGCGGCACGGCCGTGAGGGCGTCGGAGAGGTTGTGGACGGTGTCGGCGAGGAGCGCGACCGAGCCGCTGAAGAACACCACGATCGCCTGCAGCACCGTGGTGGCGAGCAGGATCACGAGGCTGATCTTCAGCGCGCGGATGCCCGCGGAGTTCGCCTCCATCGCATCGTCGATCGAATCCGCCGCGTCGTGCGAGTGCGGCACGAACACCTCGTGGAGGAACCCTCGCAGCCCGCCCGGGTGGGAGTGGTCGTGGTCGCCGTGGTCGTGCTGCTCCGCGGCCTGCGCGCTCATTCGGCGCCCTTGTCGGCGTGGTGGTGGCGGGGCGTGCCGCCGAGCGAGTGCTCGGCCTGGTGGATCGCGTCGGCGACGAGGCGGGAGGCGTGCTCGTTCTCGAGCCGGTAGAACACCCGCTGCCCCTCCTGGCGCGTCGAAACGATGCGCGCGAGCCGCAGCTTCGCCAGGTGCTGCGACACGGCGGCGGGCGACTTGTCGACGATGTCGGCGAGGTGGTTCACCGACAGCTCGCCGGCGTCCTGCAGGGCGAGCACGATCCGCACGCGGGTCGCGTCGGCCAGCATGGCGAACACCTCCACCGCGAGTTCGACGAAGCTGCTGTCGACCGCGTATCCGCATCCCTGCTTATCTGCACTCATACGCAGATACTACGTCCATCGGCTCGCAACCGCACACGGGCAGCGGTCCGGCGTGAGCCGGGGGCAGGCGAAGCTCGCGGGCAAGACCCGCGCTCGGCGGGCAAGACCCTCACCCCCACCGGGACAGGGCATGCGCGGCGAGACCGAGGGCGCCGTCCCATGGCTCGACGGGAATCCTCGGTCTCGGCGAAACCGGGACTCCCACGCGCCGCTGCACCGCAGGCCGGACTCAGCCGCCGGCTCTGCGCCGCTCGCGGTCGGACGCGCGCAGACGCCGGCGCCGACGACGCGGCGGAGTCGGCATCGCCGTCTGCGCGGCGGTCGGCAGCACGATGGGCTGCGTGACCACGGCGTCCACGACCATCGAGCCGTCGGTGGGACCGATGACGGCGATGGGCGTGGTCGGCGTCGCGACCATCGGAGTGATCGGAGCCGAGGCCAGCTGCCGGTGGGCGTGGATGTACGCGGGAACGAGCACGACGACGGCCCCGAGCCAGGCGAGCGGGTTGCTGGCCGCGACGCCGATGAAGCCGAAGATGCCGCCGAGCACGACCGCCGCGCCGACGCGCATGAAGAGCTCGATCACGCCGGTCACCGTCGGGATGAGCGTGTGGCCGAGACCCTGCAGTGCACCGCGCAGGACGAACAGGATGCCGAGGATCCAGTAGCTCGCCCCGTTGATCGCGAGCATCTGCGCGGCGAGGTCGACGACCTCGTCCGCCTCCTGGCCGACGAACAGCTGCACCAGCGCGGCGCCGAAGGCGATGAGGAGGACGCCGAGCACGATCGCGGCCGCCACCGACATCCACGTCGCCTGGGTGACGCCGCGGCGGATGCGGTCGGGCCGGCCGCCGCCGTGGTTCTGAGCGACGAACATCGACACGGCGAGGCCGAGCGACTGCAGGAGGGCGACGGCGAGGCCGTCCACGCGGGATGCCGCGGTGTAGGCCGCGACCGCGTCGGCGCCCAGCTCGTTGAGGGCGACCTGCACCGACAGCGTCCCGATCGCGATGATCGAGGCTTGGAAGCCCATCGGCAGGCCGAGGCGCAGGTGCTCGGCAAGCTCTGCGCGGCTCACGCGCCAGTCTTCGCGGCGGACGTGGAGCACCGGCATCCGTCGACGGACGAACTCGAGGCACAGCAGCACCGAGATCGCCTGCGAGACGACGGTGGCGACGGCGGCGCCGCCGACACCCCAGCCGAACGTGCCGACCATGAGGATGACCAGCACGACGTTGAGAGCGCAGGCCAGCGCGAGGAAGACGAGCGGCGTGCGGGAGTCGCCGATGGCGCGGATGATCGCCGACAGGTAATTGAAGAACATCATCGCGCCGGCGCCGAGGAAGCTGATCTGCGCGAAGACGACCGCATCGTCCATGAGCTCGGGCGGCGTCTGCAGCAGCACGAGCAGCGGCCCCGCCAGGAGGGGCGCGCCGACGGTGAGCAGCAGCGTGCACGCGCCGGTGAGGATGGTGCCTGCCGCGACCGACCGGCGCACGGCCGCATAGTCGCGAGCGCCGAACGCCTGCGCCGTGGGAATCGCGAAGCCCGACGTCAGGCCCCACGCGAACCCGAGCAGCAGGAACAGCATGCTGCCCGTCGCACCCACCGCGGCGAGCGCGTCGACGCCGAGATGGCGTCCGACGACGATCGCATCGACGAACTGGTACAGCTGCTGGACGACGTTGCCGATGAGCAGCGGGACGGCGAACACGACGATGACGCGCCAAGGGCGGCCCGTCGTCAGGGCGGTGGTCATGAGGCGGCTCTCGAAGGAGAAGGCGAGGAGAGGGAAGGATGCCGCACCAGCAGGCGACGGGCGACAGTCGACCAGTGTATCGAATCGATTCGGGAAGTCACCAGCCTCGGGGGAGGAATTCGTCGCGATCCGCCGCCGTCGTCGGTCCTCCTCCGGCGAGCCGGGGCGCGTGCCCAGCGGGTCGGCGGGCGGAGTGGCGAGCGAGCCGCGTGCGCGGACTCAGTCCGAGTCGGGAAGGATGCGCATCTCACGGAGGGGCGGCGAGAGGACCGCGACGAGCGCGGCGACAGCGAAGACGACCATCACGGCGACGAGCGTCCACTGGTCCCCGACGAGGCCGACCGCCGCACCGCCGGCGAGGGCGCCGAGCGCCGCCGCGGTCCGGTTGGCCGAGCGGATGTTCGCATTGACGCGTCCGAGCAGGGCATCGGGAGTCACCGCCTGCCGGAGCCCCATCTCGTTCGCGTTCTCGACACCGGCCGCGAGCCCGTGAATTGCGAGCGCCATATAGAGGAGTACCGGTCCCGCGGACAGCCACGCCGTCGCCGCGACCAGCAGCCAGGCGATCGGATAGGCCGCGCGGGCGACGATGATCGCCGGCCCGGTGCCCAGCCATGACCCGAATCTCGCCGCGAAGGTCGCGCCGAGCAGAGCCGCCGATCCCGACACGGCCAGCAGCAGTCCGAAGGTGAACGCGGTGAAGCCGAGCGACCGCAGCGCCAGGAGTGAGAGCACGGTGAACGCGATGCCGTTCGCGAAGAACCAGACGTGCGTCGACACCGCGAGCGGGCCGAGCGTCGGGTGCGCGTACGCCCAGCGCAGCCCCTCGCGGATCTCGCGTAGGAGATTGCGGTCGGGGCGGCGCTCGCGAGGCTCGTCCACGCGGATGCTCCCGTTCAGCAGCGCATCGACGAGGTAGCTGACCGCGTCGACCAGGAGCGCGATGGGAGCGCCCAGCAAGCCGACGAGCCCGCCGCCCAGTGCCGGGCCCACCGTCTGGGCTGCGGCATCCGTCTGATCCAGGCGCGCATTCGCCACCACCAGTCGCGACCGCGGCACGAGCCGGGGCAGGAACGACTGCGTCGCCGCGAACCCGAACACCGAGAACGAGCCGAACAGCAGCAGGAGCACCACGAGCATCCAGATCTCGAGCATGCCGGTCAGCCAGAGCACCGGGATCGCGCCGAGCGACACCGCCCGGCCGATGCTGGACCAGACGAGGATCGGCCTGCGGCGCCAGCGATCCGTGTACGCGCCGGCGATCAGCCCGAGAACGGCGTACGGCACGAACTGCGCCGCGTTGACGATGCCGACCTCCGCCGGCGTCGCCGCGAGCAGCTGCACCACGAGCACCGGCATCGCGACGGCCGAGACGGCGGTCCCGAACGAGCTGATCGCGGCCGCCGCCCAGTAACGGGCGAACGACGACCGGGGGACGGGCCCGGGTGCGCCCCGGTCCTCGTCGGGCACGCTCACGATGCCGGGCCGCGCGTCGTCATCCCATCCACGACGTGCGACCGAAGCGCTCCCAGCGCTCGACGACGCGCGAGCCGGCATCCGTACCCGGCTCATAGACCGCGCGCCCCTCGATGAACACGCGCTGCACGCGCGAGTCGACGGCGAGCGGGTCGCCCGACCACACGACCACGTCGCCGTCCCGGCCGGGCTCGAGAGCGCCGACGCGTTCGTTCAGACGGAGGATGTCGGCAGGGTTGGTCGTCAGTGCCTCCAGCGCCGTCTCGGCGGGGAGGCCCTCGCGCACCGCCAGGATCGCCTGCAGGCGGATCTGGTCGATGGGCACCACGGGGTGGTCGGTCGTGATGGCGACCTTGACACCCGCCTCGGCGATGAGGGCGAGGTTGCCGATGGCGCGGTCGCGCAGCTCCACCTTGGAGCGCGAGGTCAGCAGCGGCCCGAAGATCACCGGGATCTGCTTCTCCGCGAGGACATCGGCGATCTTGTGCGCCTCGGTGCCGTGGTTGACGATCAGGCGGTAGCCGAACTCCTCCGACAGCCGGATCGCCGTGGCGATGTCGTCGTGACGGTGGCAGTGCTGATCCCAGAGCAGGTCGCCCGCGAGCACTGCGGCGAGCGTCTCCTTGCCCAGGTCTCGCTCGAACGGCTCGTCCTTGTCGACGGCCGAGGTGCGCTTGTCGGCGTAGTTCTGCGCAGCGACGAACGCGTCGCGGAGGACGGATGCCACGCCCAACCGCGTCGACGGCGTCTGCTTCCGGTCGCCGTACACGCGCTTGGGGTTCTCGCCGAGCGCCGACTTCACCGACACGTCGGTAGCGAGGACCTGCTCGTCGACGGTGCGGCCGCCCCACGTCTTGATGGCGACCGTCCGGCCGCCGATGGGGTTGCCCGACCCGGGCTTGATGACGGCCGTCGTCACGCCACCGCGCAGCGCGTCGCGGAAGCCGACCTCCTCGATGTCGATGCCGTCGAGTGCGCGGAACCGTGCCCCGTTCGGGTCGGTCATCTCATTCGTATCGTTGCCCGACCATCCCTCGCCGTCCTCGTGGACGCCGAGGTGACCGTGGGACTCGACGAATCCGGGGACGACCCAGCTGCCCGTCGCGTCGATCACTTCGGCGCCGTCGGGCACCGCCGTGTCGGCCCCGCCGACGGCGGTGATGACGCCGTCGGTGACGACGACGGTGCCGTTCGGGATGGGGTCGGAGCTGACAGGGACGACGTAGCCGCCGGTCACGGCGAGGATGCGAGCCATGCTCTCCAACCTACGCGGGGTCGAGGACTCACCCGGCGGGAGGACCGTCCAGCACCGTGGGCACGTACTCGAGCAGCTGACTGCGCTGCTCGAACGTGCGGGCATCGACCGGCCCAGTCATCAGCGGAACCCGCCGCCCCGATTACCTGCGTTCGTCGGGCTCCGGCATCCGCCAGTCAGGCCGCCGGCGAGTGAGCATCAGCGTGACGGTGGACGCGAACACGAACGCCGGGACGATGCCCGCGATGGTGACCGCTCCCGGGTTGCTCACCTCTATGCCCGGATGCACGAGGAGGGTCTGGGCGACGACCTGAAAGCCGAGGTGGAATCCGACCGGGTTCCAGACGCTGCCCGAGATGACACGAAGGATGCCGAGCACGGCGCCCATCGCGAAGAACAGCGCACCTCGTTCGAGCAGCACGCCCCACCCGGACGTCGCGACCCACAGCGACGTGCCGAGCAGGCTGAACAGCGCTGCCTGCACGAAGACGGCCACGATCGGGGCCATCGCCGCCGAGAGGTTGCGGTAGATGTAGCCGCGGAAGATGAGCTCCTCGGGGATCGCCTCGAGCAGGAGAACCGTCACCACCGTGAACGCGACAGCGGCGACCAGGTCGAGCGGGGGCAGCACCGAGGTGATCTGCAGCCATCCCGTGAGCAGTGCGACGCTGAGACCGATCGCCGAGGGGAGCAGGAACGATGCGGTGCCCACGAGGAACGGCCGCCATGCGCCAGCCCATCCCTGGAGCTCCAGCGTTGCCCACGGGCGTCGATCGAGCAGACGCCGAGCGGCCACCACCATCGGCACAGCGAGTGCGAAGATCAACAGCGAGGTGACCACGCGGGCGACCGGGGTGACGTCTCCGCCGAAGAGGGTCGTTCCGACCCAGACCATGAGGCTCCAGATCGCGACGGTTCCCACCAGCACGATCGCGATGCGCCATCCCGTGCTCAGTCGTCTGTCCGCACGCGTCACGGTCGCCATGCTTGACGGTAGCGGAGGCCGGCGGGGCCGCGCGAGCACGCGGCGCCGGTCGGCCCCGCTGTGCGCGGGTATCCCGTTCGGCTCGCAGCATGGTTCCGCCGGAAGTTGTCCTCCGCAGATTCGTTCGCGGAGCGATCTGTTCCGTGGAATCGCGGGCTGGACGTGATGGAGCCCCGGTGGTGGACGATCAGAGGATCGTGGTCAGGGTCCCGCCGTCCGCCCGCAGTGCCGCGCCGTTCGTCGCCGAGGAGCGAGGGCTGGCCAGGTAGGCGACGAGATCCGCGATCTCGCCTGGTTCGATGAATCGCTGGAGCAGGGACGTGCGATTACCTGCGGCGATGGCGCCCTTGAGGTCCTCGGGCAGTGTGTTCTGCGCGTGGGCGATCTGCGTCACCGTGTGTGCGACGCCGTCCGAGTAGGTGGGACCGCCGAGGACCGTGTTCACCGTGACTCCGGTCCCGCGGGTGAGCTTCGCGAGCCCGTTGCCCAAAGCGAGCATGGCCGCCTTGGTGGCGCCGTAGTGGAGCATGTCGCCCGGGACGTTCACACCCGACTCGCTGGAGACGAACACGACCCGTCCCCAACCGGCCTCGAGCATGCGTCCGAGCAGCTGCCGCGACAGCCGGACGCCGCTCATCACGTTGACGTCGAAGTAGCGGTGCCAATCGTCGTCGGTGATGTCGGTGAACTCCTTCACCTCGAACACCCCGACGTTGTTGACGAGGATGTCCACGTCTCCGAGGGAGCCGAGCAAGCGACTCACCTGCTCGGGATCCGCGAAGTCGGCGGCGATCCCCGTGACCTCCGCGCCGGACACCGAGGCGCGCAACGCATCGACCGTGGCATCGACGCGACCGTCCGAGCGCCCGTTGACGATCACCGAGGCGCCCTCGCGCAGGAGCGTCTCCGCGATCGCGAACCCGATCCCCTGCGTCGATCCGCTCACGAAGGCCCGCTTGCCTGCCAGATTCAGTTCCATGACACCCTTCCCTACGCGCCGTGCGTGAGATTTCACTTGCTCAGTCAAGTCAATTGTAGATACGATTGACTTGACTGAGCAAGTGAATGCAGTCGCGGTTACAGTGTGGGAATGACGCAATCCGGTGTGCTCGCAGAGTTGACGCCCGAAGAGCTCGAGACGTGGGCCGGACTGGCCACACTGCTCGAGTGGTTGCCGACGGCGCTCGACGCGCAGCTGCAGCGCGATGCCCAGCTGACGCACTTCGAGTACGGCGTGCTGTACGCACTCGCCGATGCCCCTGGCGGGACCCTGCGCATGAGCGTGCTCGCCAGCTATGCGAACAGCTCGCTCTCGCGACTGTCCCGCGCCGCCACGCGTCTGGAGTCCCGAGACTGGATGCGCCGCGAGCCCGACCCTGCGGATGGCCGCTTCACACTGGCGATCCTCACCGATCTCGGCCGGCAGAAGGTCGCCGAGGCGGCACCGGGGCATGCGGCCCTCGTGCGCCGTCTGATCTTCGAGCGCCTCACGAGCGCGCAGCAGCAGCAGCTCAGGGACATCTCGCGTCGCATCGCGGGTGGGATCCGACCCGACGAGGGCTGGGCTCCCGCAGCGGCGAGCGCGCCCTCCGCCTAGCAGCGGGCCGGCGCCGGCTGCTACGCGAACATCTGGCGCAGCACATCGAGGTCGCCGGCGGCGAGCGCCTGCGCGGTCACCGGGTTGTCGTACGGCACCCACGCGATCGAACTGTCCGGGTGGCTCCTCGCCGATCGCGTCGGTGCGGAGGGCCGCGCGACGGTCCGTGACCGTCGCTACGCGGAGGCTCTCAGGGGCTCGAGGGCGGCGAGGACGAGGTCGAGGCCGAAGATGAACTGCTCCGCAGGGTCGAAGCCGGCGGCGACGAGCGCCGCGGCGGACTCGTTGAGGTAGGGGAACTCGTCAGGAGGAAGCTGCGGCAGGTAGACGTCCTCGGCCATGTCCGCGAACTCATCGGCGGTGCCGAACGGCAGGCTGGCTTCCTGCAGTGCGAAGCCGTAGACGTAGCTGTCGAGCAACCAGTTGGCGTGCGTCGCCATCAAGACCGGGAAGCCAGCTCTCCGCAGGCAGGCGGTGACCGCTTCGTGGTGGCGGAGGTTGGCCGGCCCCGGCGACGTCCGCGACTCCATCAGGACGATCGCCCACGGGTGGCGTGCGAGAACCTGTCGGGCAGATACCGCCCGCCGTCGCATCGCCGACTGCCAGTCGGTCTCTTCGGGTGGGAGCTCGATCTCCTCGAACACGATGTCGGTCATGGCGTCCAGCAGCTCATCCTTGCTCGCCACGTAGTGGTAGAGCGACATCGCGCCCGCGCCGAGCGCGCCGGCCAGCCGGCGCATGCTCAGCCCGTCGACACCCTCGCGGTCGGCGATCCGGACAGCCTCGACCACCACCCGCTGCTTGCTCAGCCCCGCGTCCGACGCGACCTGACGTTGTTCCCTCGCAGGCATGAGTCTCCTCGCTCGCTCGAACGGCTTGACAATCGTACAGCGTACGCCTCATAGTACGGTGTACGACGTACGATGTACGAGCCAGCGCTACGTCGGGGCAGGTCACACCCGAGGGAAGGTCGTCGTCACCGTCTGACGACCGGACCGGCAAGAACGACCCGACCGTGCGCACGCACGCCCACACCTGCCGCCACTCCGGCGGACGGACCGCTCCTCCCGAAAGAAGAACCGATGACCATCCGAACGAACACCCCGAACCTGCTCGACAACCCGCCGATCCCCGTGCAGGCCAAGCTTGCCGTCGCATGGACCAGCTTCATGTTCCTCTACATCTACGTCGACTTCTTCAACCTCTACAAGCCCGGCGTCGTCGACGGCATCCTGAATGGCCTCGTCTGGAGGTTCGACGTCAGCTCGACGTTGTTGACCATCATGCTCGCATCCGTGGCGATCCCCGCCCTGATGGTGATGCTCTCCATGACGCTGCCCGCCCGGGTGAACCGCGCCACGAACCTCATCGTGGCATCGCTCTACATCCCCTACTCCGCGTTCAACGCGGCCGGGGCGACCTGGGAGTGGGCCTTCTTCTACGGCCTCTCCATCGGAGTCGAGGTGCTGCTCCTGGCCTTCATCCTGCGCTCCGCCTGGACATGGCCGCGAAACCCCGCCGTCCCGGCCGGTCCCGCGACGACCGTCTCAAACGGCGTCTCCGCTAGGACCGGCACTCTTCCGCCGCTCGTTGAGTAGGGCGTAGAGGTGTCCTGAGGCCTCGAGGAGCGCAACGCTACGGTGGCTGAGGTCAGACAGCCGCTCGTCGAGAAGTGATTGCGCTTCTGCCGTCAGCCCGTGTGCGCGGAGTTGGTCGAGGACGCGCGATATCGGCGAGATGCGATGACCGCCACTGCGGAGCGCTGCGACGATACGCGCCTCAGTGATCGCCCGAGCGTTGTATCGACGGATCTGAGACCCGCTGATCCGGTCCGGGTTGACGAGCCCTTCGTGCTCCCAATGGCGCAGCGCCGATGATCGAACACCGAGGGCGTCTGCGAGCTCGCCGATCGCCATGGAGTCCTGGTCGTCGAAGACGTGGGTGGGGTCGGTGAGGACGGCTTGGAGACCGCGGCTTGCTTCGCGAACGTGGCCCCGGCCGCGGGCGAGCAGGGCATGCAGGTCATCTATCTTTTCTGCGGCGGCTTCGAGGGTGCCATGGACGAGCGTGGGCATCATCTGTCGCGCGGGGACGGGGCCGATCGCGGCGGCCAGAGCGCGATAGGCACGGAGCGCGATGATGTGGCGTTCCTGGTAGCGCCGATATCCGTTGGGACTGCGCTCGGCGGCGGGGAGAACTCCAAGCCGTTCAAGATCACGAACTTGTTGTGTGGAATAGCCCACACTCTGAGCAGCGGCAGCCGTCGTCAGTCCCGTCACTTGAGGCTTTGCAGCTCGCATGCCAGCTCCCATCTAGTCATGGTCCACATAAGCACTTGAAGGTGACGATTGAAGGATGGATATGCAGCAGATTGTCGATGTTGTCAGCAGCTTCGAGGGCGTGCTCGTCGTCATTCCGGGAGAGGAGAGCGGATCGCCGGAATTGGCGTGGGGTGATGCGTTCTTCTACTACGCCCCGAATGGGGTGATGCCGGAGCGGACTCAGCCGTACGGGACGATCGTGACGAAGAACTATCCCGATGACGAGGAATCGAGACTCGACGAGCCTGGTCGGTTCCGCGTGAACATCCACGTCGGGCGCGACCGCGCACCGCTGATCGTGAATGACGAGGCGAGCCCCGCAGATTCTGACGTGTTCGTTTCGCACCCCCTGTACGGAGCGGCCGGATGGGTATCGGTGGTGAACCCGTCAGCTTCGACGTCCGAGCAAGCTATCTCCCTGTTGAACGATGCGCATGAGGCAGCACGAACGCGCGCCTCCCGTCGTTCCGGTACTGCGTGATGAGATCACCACAGGCGTTGAGCGAGGCTGATCGCCGGATCGTGGCATCGTGGGCGGCGGACTGCGCCGAACGGGTCCTCGCGATATTCGAATCGGAGTCACCTGCCGACTCGCGGCCACGAGATGCGATCGCTCGCACCCGGGCATTCGCGCGTGGCGAGCTCTGTGCCGCGGGGGAGATACGTCGCCGCTTCGTTGCGGGGCGCGCTGCACGCGACGTCACGACACCGGCGGCCATTGCGGCGGCGCGAGCCGCTGCGCAAGCCGCAGGCGTTGCCCATATGGGTGCGCATGCCCTCGGGGCAGCGGCGTACGCGGTGAAGGCGGCGGGCTTGTCGAGACCCGATCAGTTCGACGCGGTCCGCGACGAGCTCTGCTGGCAGCTCGATCAGCTGACCCCGGAGGTCAAGGCAGCGCTACGACAACTGCCGCGCCTCGGTGAAGACACGACTGGTCCGCTTGGACCAGGTCTTCTCAGTAGAGGTGTCCTCGCCACGCACATCCGCGCCATCCAAGCTGGTCTGGCGTGATCGCGCACCGTGCTGATCATTCGCATCGAGAGATGGACATGCTCAGCGGGAATCTGTGCCTGCTGCTTACCCGAAGTCGCCCGGTGCCATGTCGGTGAAGCGAGAGAAGTGGCCCTGGAACGCGACGGTGATGGTGTCGGTCGGTCCGTTGCGGTGCTTGGCGACGATGAGGTCGGCTTCGCCGGCCCGCGGCGAGTCCTTCTCGTAGGCGGCTTCGCGGTGCAGGAGCACGACCATGTCGGCGTCCTGCTCGATCGAGCCCGACTCACGCAGGTCGGAGAGCGCCGGCTTCTTGTCGGCACGCTGCTCGGCACCACGGTTCAGCTGCGAGAGGGCGATGACCGGGACGCCGAGCTCCTTCGCGAGCAGCTTGAGCGCTCGTGAGAACTCCGACACCTCCTGCTGACGCGACTCGACGCGCTTGCCCGAGGTCATGAGCTGGAGGTAGTCGATGACGACGAGCTTCAGGCCCGCGCGCTGCTTGAGCCGCCGGCACTTGGCGCGGATCTCGACGAGCGTCATGTTGGGGCTGTCGTCGATGTAGAGCGGAGCGTCGTTGATGCGCCCGCGCGTCGCAGCGACGGTCGTCCAGTCGCGCGAGTCGAGCGTGCCCTTGCGCATGGACTGCAGGGGGATCGCGCCCTCCGCACTCAGCAGGCGCATCGCGATCTCGCTGCGCCCCATCTCGAGGGAGAAGAAGATCGTGGGCATGTCGTGCTTGACGGCGGCCGACCGCGCGAAGTCCAGCGCGAGCGTCGACTTACCCATCGCGGGTCGCGCCGCGATGATGATCATCTGACCCGGGTGCAGGCCGTTGGTCAGGGCGTCCAGTCCCGAGAAGCCGGTCGGGATGCCGGTCATCTGGCCGTCGCGACCTCGCGCGGCCTCGATCTCTTCCACCGCGGCATCCACCGCGATCGTGAGTGGCACGTAGTCCTCGGCCGCCTCGGCACCCGTCACCGAGTAGATCTCGGCCTGGGCGTTGTTGACGAGGTCGAGAGCCTCGCCCTGACCCGAGTAGCCCATCTGCACGATGCGGGTGCCGGCGTCGACCAGGCGGCGCAGCAGCGCTCGCTCCGAGACGATCGACGCGTAGTAGCCGGCGTTGGCCGCCGTCGGCACGATCGATGTCAGCGTGTGCAGGTAGTCCGCACCGCCGGCGCGCTGCAGCTCACCCGTCTTGATGAGCTCGTCGGTGACGGCGACGACATCGGTGGGCTCGCCGTGCGAGTAGAGGGTGAGGATCGCCTCGAAGATGAGCTCGTGCTTGGGCACGTAGAAGTCGGCGCCGCGGAGGGTCTCGATGACGTCGGCGACGGCATCCTTCGAGAGCAGCATGCCACCGAGCGCGCTCTGCTCGGCGAGGAGGTCGTGCGGGGGAGTGCGCTCGAAGTCACGGGGACCCCCCATGCGCTCATCGGAGATGTCGGCGATCGACATAGGCTGCGAGTCCTCCCTATCGTTCGTTCCCGAGTTGTCACGGCGTGAGCCGGTGCGGCTCGCCGGGCGCGCGTCAGCGTGCACGACCTGATTGCGGGATGCCGCAGCATCCCGCTCCCCGCCGAACCCCCGCGTGCGATCCCCTGCTGCTGCCACGCCGTTGTGTCCAGCACGGAGGCGCGCGCCACGAGTGGGCCGCACCCCACGCTAAGGACGGCCTCCGACACACGCAACACGACCTGTGGATAACTCTGTGGAGAGCCTGCGTGAAACGCCGACACGCCTGTGAACAACCGTTGTGGAGAACTCGCTGCTTTTCGAGCACGGTCTTCGCAGAAACCGCTCCTGACCGGCCGTTGCGTATTCCACAGCCTGTGGAGGAGGATGTGGTTGAAGTCAGGGTTGAAGGTTGGGCTGTGCATCGCGCCCTGTGCACAATTCCGGGGATACAGAACACCGTGCGCGCGCGAGGAGGCGCGATCGTGTTCGCGTCGAAAGGGGGTCTGGACATGGCGATTCCGCAGGCGGTATCCTCGCAAGTCCAGGCACCCCTACGCACGATCCGTCCGGAACGTGCGGCTCTTTCGTCGTGGGAGGTGAACGTGGAGATCGCAACCTCGCTGCCGAGGATCGTGCGGCTGGCCCTCATCGGGGTCGCAACCGCGTTCGCCTGGATCGTCGTCTCGCTGGTCCTCGGCCTCGGCCTCGGACAGGCGCACGCCGACGAGACCGAAGACGGAGGACTGCTCGGGGGTGCTCTCGGCGCCGTGACCTCGCTGGTCGACACGACCGCGACGACCGTCACGACCACCGTCTCAACGGTGGCCACGGGCGTCACCGGCGCTGTCAACACCGCGGTCGCCGCCGCTCCGCCGCCGGTCCAGCAGCCGGTCAGCCAGGTGGTCCAGACCGTCGGCACCGTCGTCACGACCGTCACTCAGCCGGTCTCCGACGTCGTCTCCGGCGGCGTTGTGAGCGGCATCACCGCTCCCGTCGTCGACCTCGTGACCGAGGTGCCGATCGTGGGCGGCGTCGTCACGGGCATCGGGCTCGACGACGCGGTGAACGACCTCGGCGGCACCGTCGACGAGACGCTCACCGGCGTCGTCGGCGCGGTCGACGAGACCGGCGCGACCGTCGGACTCCCGCCCGCGGGCGGCGCCGGCGAGGTACCTCCACTTCCCGGCATCCCCGCGATTCCGGGCCTTCCGGGGCTGTCCGGCACCCTCAGCGCGGACGACGCGCTCGCTGCGCTCGCCTCGCAGACGGAAGCCGCGGCCGCCCTCTTCTCGACGACCGCCCGCTCGATCGGCCAGTGGGCGGCGGCATCCGTCTCGCACGCCGGCGCTGCCGTCACAGTCGTCGTCTCGTCCGCCGTGCTCGCGCTGAGCGGACCCGTCAACTCTGCATGCGGACTCTGTCTTCCCACTTCTTCCGCGGGACCCGGTGGTGCGGGTCTCGGTGCCTGGGCGCTCGCTGCCCTCCTTCCTCTCGCCGCACACCGTGCCTGGGTGCGTCGAGCAGGTCCGGAGGACGAGCACGCGCCGCCGGCGCCCGCCGGTTCCACCGACGTCTCCCCCGACTGATCGGTTCCCCGCCGCCTTGCTCAATCGAGCGCGGGCGGCAGAGGAACCAGCGCGCCCTCACGCGCTGAGCAGCGCCTCTCCGTGCGCTGCGAACCGATCAATCCACAAAGGGGAACACCATGCGTACTTTCTACAAGCGCGCCCTCTGGGGCACGCTCCTCGCCGGCGGCATCACGCTGCTCGGCGCGACGGTCGCCAATGCGGCCGAGACGACGGGCGATGACGGGCTGCTCTCGGGCAGCCAGGCGATCGTCGACGTCACCCTTCCGATCAACATCAGCGGCACCTCGCTCTCGGTGCTGGGCGACTCGTCGAGCAGCGGCGCCACCACAGCGGCGCCGGCGCCCGCTCCGGCTCCCGCAGACGCGACAACCAGCGGCTCCGACGGCATCGGCTCGGGCACGCAGGGCCTCGTGTCGGTGAACGTGCCGATCACGGTCTCGGGCAACGCGGCCTCGGTGGTCGGCGACTCCTCGTCGACGGATGCCGCGACCACGGCGCCCGCGCCCGCCACCGCACCGGCCACCGCACCGGCCGAGACCTCGGGCCAGGACGGCCTGCTCTCCGGAACCCAGGGGATCGTCTCGATCGCCGCTCCGGTGACCGTCTCGGGCAATGCGATCTCGGTCGTCGGCGACAGCGCGAGCGAGGACGCCACCACGGCGCCCGCCGGCTCGGGCGGCACCGCCGGCGCGGATGCCTGGACGGACGGCGAGGACTCGGTCCTCGGCGGCAGCCAGGTGGTCGCGCCGGTGACCGCCCCGGTCACCGTCTCGGGGAACGCGATCTCCCTCGTCGGAGACAGCGAGTCCACCGACGCCACCACGACCGCCGGCTCAGGGACACCCTCGACCGGCCCGACCGGCACCACCGGCGGCGAGGGCGGCATCCTCGGCGGCACCCAGGTGCTCGCACCCGTCACCGCCCCGATCACCGCGGTCGGCAACGCCGTCTCCGTCATCGGCGACAGCTCGAGCGAAGGCGCCGCCACGGCACCCTCGACCGGCTCGACCGGCAACGGCCCCACCGGCACCACCGACGGCACGGACGGCATCCTCGGCGGCACCCAGGTGCTCGCACCGATCGGCGTGCCGGTCACGGTCGTCGGCAACGCCGTCTCGGGCGTCGGCGACAGCACCTCGACGGGTGCGGTCTCAGCGCCGGGCACCGGCAACGGCGGGACCACCGGCGCCACCGGCGGCCTGGACTCGATCCTCGGCGGCACCCAGGTGCTCGCGCCGATCTCGCTGCCCATCACCATCGGCGGCAACGCCATCTCGGTGATCGGCGACAGCACCACGGTCGACGCCGCGGTGCCGACGGACCCGACGGACCCGACGGATCCGACCGATCCGACCGATCCGACGGACCCGACGGACCCGACGGACCCGACCGATCCGACGGACCCGACGAACCCGACCGAACCCACCAACCCGGGGGACGACGGGACGCCCGGTGACGGCGGCTCGGCCTCGGTCACCGGCTCGGCGGCAACGTCCGGCGAGGCCACCCAGCTCGCCACGACAGGAGGAGCGGGCGCGATGCCATTCCTGCTGCTGGGGCTCTCGCTGCTCGCAGCGGGTGCCATCGCGCGCGTGTCGCGGCGGCGCTCCGCGTGAGTCGACGGGGCAAGTCGACGTTCCCCAGGCGCCCCTCGCCCCGACTCGCGTGAGAGCACGGCGGGAGGGGCGTCCCCCCCGGCCCCCCCCCCCCTTAAACCCCCCCCCTCCCGATGGCCGGCTCTTTCCTGGGCCCCCCCC
>NZ_JBJDRL010000053.1:0-27222 GCF_044987475.1 Microbacterium sp. ZW CA_36 | reverse complement strand
GCCGGGGCAGCCTGCGGCTCGGCGTGCGCGACCGGCTCGATCGCCGTGAAGACGTGGGCGCCGGGCGACGGGTACCCGGTGTAGTACGCGTTCCAGTCGGGCGAGCCGTCGGGAAGCATCGGCAGCGGTGTGACGGCGTCGACGTACGTCGGCCACGGGAGCAGCTCCTGCGCGGCCGGTGCCGCGGGGGCGGCGAGCGCGCCGTACGGGGCCGGCGGTGCGAGAGGGGCGTGCGCGACGTGGGCGTGCGGCTTCTTGGGGGCGAACAGCACGTTGACGAGCGGAACGAGGGCGGTGCCGAGCGCGGCGAGGATCGCGACGGCCACGACGATGCGCCAGTAGATGTCGGCGAGGAGGAGCCACTCCCCGAAGGCGAGCGGGATGATGAGCAGTGCGGCCAGTGCGACGACGAGCGAGATGGTGATGACCGCGACGGTGCGGGTGAAGGGCGTGTCGTAGCGCTGGAAGGCCTTGAGGTAGAACCGCACGTGCAGCAGCACCAGCTGAAGGATCAGCACGATGAGCAGGAACTGGATGAACCGCGAGAATCCGAGCCAGGGGTAGCGCTCCGGCATCCAGATCATGATGGCGCCGAGCAGGAGCGCCACGATCCACGACCCCATGCTGGCCAGTGCGAACCACGCGGGGCGAGTCGGCGCCAGGTGCGCGTCGAGGATCGCGACGCCGGCGAAGCCCACCAGCAGCAGGATCGTCAGGAACGCCCGGCCGATGATGTCGTTCTGAGAGCCCAGGAGTACCCAGAGCACGCACACGACGGCGGCGGCGATGAGTGCGCCGATCGCCACCCAGATGGCGGCGCGCAGCAGCGACGAGCGGGAGCCGTCGGCGTGCGCGGCCTGATCCATCGCCGGGGCGGGCGTCGCATACGGGTCGGGCGCGGTCATGGCGTTCCTCTCGTGATGCGGGCGGACTGCCTGCACTGCCATCCTGACACGCCGCACCGCACCGCGTGGATGCCGATTCCGTGGTGCGCAGGCGAAGCCTCCGGGAGGTGCGAAGCCGGATGCCTCACCCCGTGGCGCGTCCGAGCCCTTCGACCAGTTCGGCGCCGGGAAGCGCGAGGAGGGCACGGCCCGGCAGGAACAGCTTGCTGCCGCGCACTCCCCCGCCGATGACCACCTCGGGCGCAGCCGCGACGGCCGCGTCGACGAAGATCGGCCAGCCGGCCGGAAGCCCGATCGGGGTGATGCCGCCGTACTCCATGCCGCTCAGCTCGACTGCCTCGTCCATGGGAGCGAACGACGCGCTCCGCACGTCCAGACGCCGGCGCACGACCCCGTTCACGTCGGCTCGTGTTGTGGCGAGCACCATGCAGGCGGCGAACCGCACCTCGCCGCCGCGCTTGCCCTTCACGACGACGCAGTTGGCGGACGCCTCGGGCGCCACCCCGTACCGCTCGCAGAACGCTGCGGTGTCGGCGAGCGCCGCATCGATGGCGGCGACGCCCACCGTCTCGGCGATCTCGGGAGCGAGCCGCGCGAGTCCGTGGGTGACGGCGGGGCTCACGAGTTCGGGATGCCGCGTCGCGGCCTCTGCGGTGAGGGTTCCGGTGGCGGTCCACGTCATGGCCATCAGGCTACCGAGCCTGGAACCACGAAGCGCCCCACGAGGGGGCGCTTGCAAGTGGTGGCGAGTGAGGGATTCGAACCCCCGAAGTCTAAGACGGCTGATTTACAGTCAGATCCCTTTGGCCGCTTGGGTAACTCGCCAGGCGCGCACCCGTCCGACTTTTCCAGACGACCGGAGGCGCGATCCACAATCTTACGCGTAGATGCGCGAGGTCAGAAATCCGCACAGCGGACGCCCCGACGACGCCCGAGGATCACAGCTATTCAGGTGCCGATGTGGTCCATGTCGAGACCGCTGAGCGCACTGGGGGTGCGCAGCAGCGCCCCTTCGAACCGGCACGTGGCTGCCGCGGCATCCATCGCCGACTGCAGCACCGCCTCCCACGCGTCTGCGTCCGCGGGTGTGCTCTCGACGAGTGCGGCGACGGTCGCGGCCAGCGCGGCATCTCCGGCGCCCATCGTGTCGACGATGCGGCCGGGGAGGTTCGAGATCGGCCGCGTCACCACGACGTCGCCGGCCTCGATCGTGGCGCCGGCCGCCCCCTCCGTCGCGAGCACGGCGCGGGCGCCGAGGTCGACGAGGCGGGCGCGCAGCGCATCCAGGCGATCGCCGTAGAGCAGGGCGGCGTCATCCTCGCCGACCTTGACGAGAGCGGCACCCGCCGCCAGCTGCTCGAAGCCCCGCACGAACTCCGCCTTGTCGTGAAGCATGCCGGTCCGCGGATTCGGGTCGACGGCGACCGAGGCGCCCGCCTCCCCGATCGCGTCGGCCAGCTCCGCGGCCTGCTCGGCGTCGTCGAACGCGAGGCAGCTCACGACCACGAGGTCGGCATCCGCGAATGCCCGCCGTTCGGCGTCGCCGAATCTGATGCGCCGCTGCTGTGCCGCCTCGTTGAATTCGTACACGGGCTCGCCGCCGCCGGAGCGTGTGCTCACGGCGCGCGCCGTGCCGATGAGGGAGGGCGTCGCGATGAGATCGACGCCGAAGTCCGCGAGGTAGCGCCGTACGCGCGAGGCGGGCTCGTCGTCGCCCAGCATCGCGACGAGGGTCGCGGGTACGCCCAGCTGCGCGAGCCCGACGGCGACGTTCAACGCGGCCCCGCCGACGAACTCCCGCACGCCGTGGTCGTCGCGCAGCTCGTCGATCAGCGCGTCGCCCACCACCACGACGGTCATCGCGCGACCCCTGCGGTCTCGAGCACGCGGCCCACGAAGGCCTCGGTGCGGCGCCGGGTGCCGTCGATCTTGCGGTCGACGCTCGCGCGCACCTCATTCGGGGCCAGCGGCGCGGCCAGCCGCACGTTCTCGTGGCACGACAGGTCGGCGCAGATGTACGTGCCGACGCTGTCGCCGTGGACGCCCGCCTCACCGGCCTTGCGCGCCGTGTACATCACCACCTGGTCTGCCGGCTGCATGGTGTGGCACAGGTTGCACAGCGCGGCACGGGCGTGCGACGACCCCTCGGCGCCGCGCAGCACGATGCCCGCCGGCTCGCCGTCGATCTCGGCGACGAGGTAGCCACGGCCGCGGCTTCGCGGGTCGCGCCACGCCAGGAAATCGAGGTGATCCCAGTCGGTGAGCATGAAGTCGGCAGGCAGGGTCACGAGCCGCAGCTCGTCCGACGATGCGTTCACGAACGACGAACGCACTTCTTCCTCGGTCAGTGGGCGCATGGCACCTCCTCGCCCGCCCAGTCTACGAATGACGGATGCCTGCGCCACCCCGCCTCCCGCCGCCGCCCCGACCGCGAGACTTCAGCGCGTGGATCCCGACGCCGCAGCGCGGTCAGCGCGGGGCGGACTCGGCGGCGTCGTCGATGGGGCCGGTGGGCTCGGCTGCGGCATCCGCTCCCGTGCTGCGGTCGCGGATGAGGAACCCGAACGCGAACGCGATGAAGAACATGAGCACGCCGTACACGGCGGCGGGGAGCGAGAGCTCCACCGAGCCCAGCACCGTCTGCGCGATGACGATCGCCAGAGTGGCGTTGTGGATGCCGATCTCGAACGACGATGCGATCGACTGCCGTCTGCCCACCTTCGCCAGGCGCGGGGCGAAGTAGCCGATCGTGAGGCTGATGAGGCAGAACACGATCGTGATGAGCGACAGGCGGCCGAAGTTCTCGAGGAGGAGCGCCCAGTTCTGCGCGACGGCCCCGACGATGACGACGACGAGGATGACGACCGATGCGATGCGCACCGGCTTGTTCATCGCCGTCGCGAACCGCGGCCAGAAGCGGCGCACGATCATTCCGAGTGCGACCGGGAGCAGCACGATCGCGAAGACCTCGATGGTCTTCGCCCACTGCAGTCCGAGCTGGTCGTCGAACGGGTTGAAGTAGAGGATCGCCAGGTTCGTGATGAGCGGGAGCGTGAACACGGCGATCACGGAGTTCACCGCCGTGAGCGAGATGTTCAGGGCCACATCGCCTCGGAACAGGTGACTGTAGAGATTGGCGGTGGTTCCGCCCGGCGATGCGGCGAGCATCATCATGCCGACCGCCAGCACGGGCGGCAGCTGGAACGCCAGCACGAGACCGAAGCAGATCAGGGGCAGCAGGACCAGCTGGCACAGCAGCGCGACGATCACCGCCTTCGGCTGCTTGAGGACGCGGGTGAAGTCGCCGGGGGTGAGGCTCATGCCGAGCCCGAACATGATGATGCCGAGGGCTACGGGCAGCCCGATGGTGGTCAACGCTGACATGGCACTCAGTGTGCAGGATCCTGCGACCGCGTGTCACGGAAAGTCCACAGCCTGCCGCGGCACGACCCGGGCGCGGGCGCGCCACAAAAGGCGGAGCGGATGCCGCGGCATCCGCTCCGCCCGTTCGAGGTCGTCTCAGCCCTTGGTCGCGCCGGCGGTCAGTCCGCCCACGATGTACTTCTGCAGGAGCAGGAACACCACGACCACCGGGATCGCTGCCATGACCGCACCGGCTGAGAACGCCGACCAGTCCGCGTAGCGGGGGTTGGAGACCAGCTTCGTCAACCCGACGACGAGGGTCTGCTTCTCCGGGTCGATCAGCATGACGCTCGCGATGACGTACTCGTTGACGATGCCGATGAAGGACAGCAGGCCCACCACCGCGAGGATCGGCGCCACCAGACGCAGGATGATCGTGAAGAAGATGCGCGCATGGCCGGCGCCGTCGATCTTCGCCGCCTCGTCGAGCTCCTTGGGGATCGTGTTGAAGAACCCGTACATGAGGTACGTGTTGACGCCCAGCGCACCGCCGAGATAGATCAGGATCAGACCGCTGAGCGTGTTCAGGCCGATCGCCGGGAACCAGTCGCCGATGGTGCTCATCATGAGGAAGATCGCGACCACGGCGAGCAGCTGCGGGAACATCTGCACCACGACGATCGTGATCAGGCCCACGCGGCGGCCCGCGAAGCGCATGCGCGAGAACGCGTACGCGGCGAGCGCCCCGATGAACACCATGACGAAGCCGGTGACCGTGGCCACGACGATCGTGTTGAGGAACCACATCGGGTACGGGATCTGCGGATCGGTCAGGATGCGCACGTAGCTGTCGATGCCGATCGCCGAGAACAGTTGGTTCGACCCCGTCAGGGTGCCCTGCGGGTTCAGCGACGCCGACAGGACGTACAGCAGCGGGAAGATCGCGAAGATCGAGACCACGATCGCGACGACATGGCGCCACCCCGTGTCGGCGAACCACCGGCCGAAGGAACGGCGACGCTGGGTCGGCTCGTACTCCGTCGCCGCGGTCGTGCTCTGCGCGGTCTGGTCACTGTGTGACAGTCGGACCTCGGTCATGTCAGTTCAACTCCTCGAGGGCCTTGGTCTTGCGGAAGCTGACGATCGAGATCAGGGCGACCACGATGAAGATGAGGATCGTGAAGGCGGATGCGAGGCCGTAGTCGCGGTTCTCGCCGGTGAACGCCACCTTGTAGACCATCGAGATCAGGATGTCGGTGTGCCCGACGCGGATCGCCGTGTCCTCCATGCGCGGACCGCCCCCGGTGAGCATGTAGATCAGGTTGAAGTTGTTGAAGTTGAACGCGAACGACGCGATCAGGAGCGGCGTCACGGTCACCAGCAGCAGCGGAAGCTTGATGCGGCGGAAGATCTGCCACGGGTTCGCGCCGTCCATCACGCCGGCCTCGTTGACCTCATCCGGGATTCCCTGCAGCGCGCCCATGCACACCAGGAACATGTAGGGGAAGCCGAGCCACAGATTCACCAGGAGCACCGAGACCTTGGCGAGCCACGGGTCGGTGAGCCACGGGATCTCGGCCCCACCCAGCAGCACCTGGTTGATGAATCCGAAGCTCTCGTTCATCATGCCCGCCCACACGAGCGCCCCCAGGAAGGCGGGGAACGCGTACGGCAGGATCAGCATGATCCGGTACGTGTTCTTGAAGCGCATGCCCTTGTGGTTGAACACCAGTGCGAGCAGGAGACCGAGGAAGAAGGTGGAGGCCACCGACACCGCGGCGAACACGAAGGTCCACGCGGTCACGGAGAGGAGGGGCCCCCGGATCGAGGCATCCGTCACCGCTTTGACGAAGTTCTCGAAGCCGACGAAGACCTGCCAGCCCGGGAGCAGCTCCTCCCCCTCGTCCGAGACGAACGCGCCCTCGCCGTTGTCGGTGTACACGGTGCCCGTGTTGGTGTCGGTCATCGTGGCGGCCGTCGCGTCGTACTCGAGAGTCGAGACGTACAGGTAGCCCTTCTGGCCGTCCTGCGTGCGGATCGCGCCGTCGTTCGGGTCGTCGCTGTACGGGACGGCGAGCGCCTCGATGTCGTTGCTGCGCGAGAGCACGTCGGCGAACTGGAGGGTCGTCCAGCCGTCGACGGCGACGGCCTTGCCGCCCTCCATCGTGGCGTCGTCGACCGGCTCGAGCGGCTGCAGGTTGGTGCCCAGCGAGACATCGCCGTCGGTGGGGTCGGTCACGAGCAGACCGAGTTCGCCGACACGCTCGACCACGGTGACATCGAACGTCGGCGAGTCCTCGACGCGCACGAGCGAGGACCGCATGAGCGAGGCGACGGCCTGGTCCTTGCTGCCGTTGTGGCCGGTGCCGTAGTTGGTGAAGCCGATGTAGCCCGTATAGACGAGCGTGAAGATCTGGAAGACGATGAGCAACAGGATGCCCGGCGTCAGGTACTTGGCGGGGATCTGCTTGCGCGAGAAGTAGATCCAGTTCACCAGGATCGTCACAGCGGCGACGAGGGCGAGAACGAGCCACTCGTTGTGCAGGAACAGCACGAACACCGCGAAGACGGCGACGGCGTCCACGATCGCGAGCAGCGCGATCTTGAAGATCAGCCAGCGCAGGCGGCCGCCGGCTGCATCGGCCATTCGCGCGGCGCTGCGCTGCCGTGGGCTCGGAGGCGCCGTGTCTTCGGTCGCCGTCGTGAGGGTGTCGGTCATGCTTCGTCCTCGTCGTGGGTGGAGCCATGACCGGGGCGGGTGCGCGAGCACCCACCCCGGTCACCGTTGCGGTCCGTGGGACCGCGACGGACTGCTTACTGGATGGCGGTGGTCACGTCATCGACGAGCTTCTGCCACGTCGCGGTGGGGTCGGCACCGTTGATGATCGCCGCCTCGGCCACGCCCCAGAACTCCCAGACCGCACCCATCTGCGGGATGGCGGGCATCGGGACGGCCTCGGCGCCGACGGCCTGGAAGCCGGCGACGATCGGGTCGGAGGCGGCCGCGTCCGCAGCGGCGGTGAGGGCCGGCAGCACGTTGCCGGCCTCGAACAGCGACAGCTGGACGTCCTCGGTGCCGATGTAGTTGACGAGGAAGTCGTTCGCGGCGACCTTGTTGTCGGACTCCGAGCTCACGAAGAAGCCCTTGACACCGGCGAACGGCTGCGCCGGGGCGTCGGTCGGGCTGGGGATGACATCGATCGCGACGTTGATGCCGCCGTCGACCGCCGCGCCCACGTTCCACGGGCCGGTCAACCAGAAGGCCGCCTCACCGGCGAGGAACTTGTCCTTCGCGATCTGACCGTCGATGTCGGTGTTGAACGCACCGGCGGCACCCTGCGCGCCGAGCCACGTGGCGAACTCGAAGCCGCCCTCGTTGCCCATCTGCAGGTCGGTCGGGTCGTAGTTGCCCTCTGCGTCGGTGCCGAACACCGGAGCGCCGAAGGCCGTCTGGTACGGGTACAGGTGGTAGGGGTTGCCCTCGACGCCCTGCTCCACGACGAACGGCGTGGCCAGGCCCGCCGCGGTGCCCTTGGCGATCATGTCGTCGAAGCTCGCCGCTGCCTCGGGGATGAGGTCCGCGTTACGGAGCACCGCGATGTTCTCGACCGCATACGGGAGCATGTAGGTCGTACCCTCGTAGGTCGACGCCTGCAGCGCGACGGGAGCGTAGTCGGCAGCGGTGTCGCCGAGCTCGATCGGGGCGACGACGCCGTTCGACGAGAGCTCGCCGAGCCAGTCGTGCGCGCCCATGACGACGTCGGGTCCGCGGCCGGTGGGCGCCTGCTGGATGAAGTCGTTCTTGATGTTGTCGACGTCCTTGCCGACGAGGTCGACCTCGACACCGGTCTTCTCGGTGTAGGCCTCTGCGGCGCCCTTCAGTGCGTCGACACGCTCGGTGTCGACCCAGACGGTCAGTTCGGTCGACGCGTCGCCCTCATCGCTGTCGGCCGGGGTGCCGCTGCCGGCGCAGCCGGCGAGGACGATGGATGCGACGGCCAGGCCGCCGAGAGCGAGCCAGCTCTTCTTGTTCACCTTCATCGGTGCAGTGCCTCTCTGGAGTACTGAGTGAGTTCGGCCGCGTTGCCGATCGCGACAGTGCGGCTGTGACTCGTGCTGCGAAATGCAAGCGCTTACATTATTACCTTGCGCCGTGAGATCTGGCAACACGGGCTTGGGATCGATATCCCGCCGTGATAGAGCGAAAGAATTTGGAATCGCTTGCAGGCGCTTTCCCATGTCACGCCGGCTCTGGATCGCCGGGACCGCGCCACGACACCGGGGCGCGGCATCCGCTCGGCCACTAAACTTCCCCGCATGGCAGATTCCTCGTTCGACATCGTCAGCAAGGTCGACCACCAGGAGGCGGAGAACGCCCTCAACCAGGCGCGCAAAGAGATCGAGCAGCGCTACGACTTCAAGGGCACCGGCGCCTCCGTCGAGTGGAGCGGCGAGTCGGTGCTCATCAAGGCGAGCACCGAGGAGCGCGCGAAGGCGGTGCTCGACGTGTTCCAGTCGAAGCTCATCAAGCGCGGCATCTCACTGAAGAGCCTCGAGTCCGGCGAGCCCTTCGCCAGCGGCAAGGAGTACCGGATCGTCTCGACGATCAAGGACGGCATCTCGTCGGAGAATGCGAAGAAGATCTCGAAGATCATCCGCGACGAAGGCCCCAAGGGCGTCAAGTCGCAGATCCAGGGAGACGAGCTGCGCGTGCAGTCCAAGTCCCGCGACGACCTGCAGGAGGTGCAGCGCCTGCTGAAGGCCTCCGACCTCGAGGTCGACCTCCAGTTCATCAACTACCGGTAGCGCCAGCTCCTGACCTGCGGTGTTTCAGGCAGCGGACGGAGGGCACTTCGTGAGCGGCAGCAGTCCTCGCGCCGTGCCGCACACCGGCCGCATCGAGCGCGAGCTCGCGACCACACCTCCCACGCGGCTGCAGCTCGCGTGGAAGGTCGTGCCGAACGGCGCTGCACGACGCGACGTGGCGTGGGATCTTCTGCGTGAGATGCTGGCGCCGGGCGCCGAGCTGTCGAATCCCTGCGCGCGCTGCGGCGGACCACACGGTCCGGTTCGGACGACGGATGGCTCGGCCCGGCCTGCCGTCGCCTATGCGAGCGGCGTCGCCGTCGCGGCGGTCGCCTCGCGCGGTCCTGGCACATTCGCGATCGACGCCGAAGTCGAGACCGACCCGGTGCGGGACGCTGCAGGTCTGAACGGAATCCTCGGCGCTCGATCGGGCGTGCGATTGCGCGACTGGGTGCGGGTGGAGGCTGCCCTCAAGGCGGACGGGCGGGGCCTTCGCGTCGACCCGGGCACGGTCGCCGTCGCACCGGTGGGCGGCCACGGATGGCGGGCGGTCGTGCCGGGCGGACCAGTCATCGGCGGATGGGACATCGACGGCCCCCCGGGCCTCGTCATCAGTGCCGCATTCAGCGAGGCATCGGAGGCAGCTCGGGTCGATCCAGCCACGCCGTGAGCAGCGCGTCGATGTCTGCCCCTGCGAGCCGCACGACCAGGGCACGGAAGTCCGCGGTCGTCACCGAATCGCCGGCGCCGGCGCTCGCCCATTCGCGCAGGAGCGCCGCGAAGCCGCTCTCCCCCATGCGACGTCGCAGCGCATAGAGGGTCAGCGCGCCACGCTTGTATACGCGATCGTCGAACATCAGCCCGGGACCGGGATCGCCCAGCACCAGGTCCTGATCGAGCGCGGCGAGCCGGGCGTGGTGCCGTGCCGCCTTCTCGTGGACGGTCTGGCGGCCCGCTGCCTCTGACCACATCCACTCGGCGTAGCAGGCGAAACCCTCGTTGAGCCAGATGTCCTGCCACCGCGCGACGCCGACGCTGTTGCCGAACCACTGGTGCGCCAGCTCGTGCGCCACCAGGCGCTCCGATGCGGGGTCGAGATGGTTGGCGCCGAAGACCGCCATCCCCTGCGCCTCGAGCGGTATCTCGAGCTCGTCGGGAGTGACCACAAGGGTGCAGGCGTCTTGCGGGTACGGACCGAAGGCGGACTCGAACAGCTGCAGCATGCGCGTGACCGGTGCGAAGGCCGTCGCCACCTCGGTGCGCAGCGCGGGCGGGTGGACGACCGTCACCGGGAACCCGATCGGGCCGGCAGAACCTGGCAGCGTGCTGGAGACGTAGCGTCCGATGTGCACGGCCGTGAGGTACGTGGCCGTCGGCACGTCGGAACGGAACGTGCGGGCTTCGAACTGCCCGCGTCGCGCCGAGCCGACGAGGGCGCCGGTGGCGACCGCGGTGTAGCCGGCATCCGTCGCGACGGTGATCGAATAGCGGGCGCGATCGTCGGGACGGTCGTTGCAGGGGAACCACGTCGGCGCGCCGATGGGCTGAGCTGCAACGAGGGCGCCGTCCTCGAGTTCCTCGAAGCCGATGGTGCCCCAGCGTGTCCGCCGCGGAGCGGGGGCGCCGGCGTACGTCACCTCGATGGAGAATCGCTCCCCCGCCTCCATCCGCCGGGGAAGCACGACCCGCACCTTTCGCGGCCCCTGGGCGTAGGCCGTGCGGCGGTCGCCATCCACGCGCACCCGCGACACGCGGAGCCCGATCAGATCCAAGGCGACCGACGACGTCGGAACGGCAGCGACCGCGTTGACGACGGCTCGGCCCTCCAGGCGGTTGGTGCGCACGCGGTAGGAGAGGTCGAGCTCGTAGGACTCGACGCCGAAGGTGGGATCGCCGCTCTGCGGTGCGTACGCGTCGTGAGCACTCACGATGTCGACTGGTACGCGCGGACCTTGACCGCGCGCCACGGGCCGATCGGATTGCCGCTCCAGCGCGAGCCCACGGGCACGGTCTCGCCGCGCATCACCAGCGAGGCGGGGCCGACCGTCGCGTGGGCGCCGAGTGTCGCCCCTGGCAGGATGACGCTGTGCGGCCCGAGCGTCGCACCAGCCTCCAGTTCCACCGTGTCCATGCTCATGATTCGATCATGGAACAGGTGGGTCTGCACAACGCATCCGCGATTGACGGCCGCGCCGTCACCCAGCGTGACGAGATCGGGCTCGGGAAGCCAATAGCTCTCGCACCACACGCCACGGCCGATCCGCGATCCGAGCGACCGCAGCCACACGGCCAGAGCCGGCGTTCCCGCGGCCGCGCGCGCGAACCAGGGCGCGGCGACCATCTCGGTGAATGTGTCCGAGACCTCGGTGCGCCAGACGAAGCTCGACCACAGGGGCTGCTCGCCCGCGCGGATCGTGCCGACGATGAGCCACTTCGCCGCGGTCGACAGCCCTGCGGCCACCGCACCGGCGGCCAGCATCACGATGCCCGAGACGAGCAGCGTCCACACGGGGCCCACGGTCTCCCACAGCACTGCGAGGCCGAACAGGACACCGAGGCCGATCGCGCAGGTGACGACGACAGGCACGAAGCGGCCGAGTTCCCAGAGGGTGCGCGCGATCCGGAGACCGACGGTCGGCCGGTAGGTGCGGCTCTCGTCGCCCTCGGCCGAGAGCCGACGCAGCCGCACGGCCGGCGATCCGAGCCAGGACGAACCGGGCTTCGCCTTCAGCGGCGCGGACGACAGGACGGCGACGAGCCCGTCGCGGGGCACGCGGTGGCCGGGCGCAGCCATCCCGGAGTTTCCGAGGAAGGCGCGCTTGCCGATGCGGACCGGTCCGAGCCGCATCCAGCCCCCGCGCAGCTCGTACGAGCCGACCATCGTGTCATCGGCGAGGAACGCGCCGTCGTCGATGCGCGTCATCGAGGGGATGAGCAGGACGGTGGATGCCTCGACCTCGCGACCGACGCGCGCACCGAGGAGACGCAGCCATACCGGCGTGAACAGGCTCGAGTACAGCGGGAAGAGCACCGTGCGCGACGAGTCGAGCAGTCTCTCGATGCTCCATGCCTGCCATCCGATCCGGCTGCGCACGGGGTGGGTGCCCTCGCGCAGACCGATCGACAGCACGCGCACCGCGAGCACGACGGACGCCGCGAAGACGACTCCTACTGCGAGGACGGCCGGCACGAGCCACGCCAGCGCCCCGAGGAATGCGACGCCGAGGGTCTCGGCATCCCGGATCCCCTGCGCGATCACCAGCCCGCCGACGGCGAACGACACGAGCGGCAGCAGGGCCAGCGCAACCGACGAGACCGCGTACGCCCAGAGCCAGCGCGTCGGCGCCGGAGCCCGTTCCGCGGGCCAGTCGGACTCGACGCCGCCGACGCGCTCTGCCGGAGATCCGGCCCATGACTGGTCTGCCCGCACACGGCCGAACACGGCCGAACCTGGCGCGATGTCGGCGCGCTGCCCGACCCGGGTACCCGGCGCCAGCGTGCTGCGGGCTCCGATCGTCGCGTCGGCGCCGATGCGCACTTCGCCGACGCGCAGGACGTCGCCGTCGATCCAGGTGCCGGTGAGATCCACCTCGGGCTCGACGGCGGCGCCGTCGCCCAGCTCGAGCATCCCCGTGATGGGAGGCAGCGTATGCATGTCGACGCCGCGCCCGATCTTCGCGCCCAGCGCCCGCGCGTAGTAGGTGACCCACGGCGCGCCGGCGAGGCCGACGGCATCGATCTGGTCGGCGATCTGCTCGGCGAGCCAGAGGCGCAAATGCACGCTGCCGCCGCGCGGGTAGTCGCCTGGGCGCAGGCCCGCCAGGAGCAATCGAGCCGCGACGACGGCGATGGCCATGCGCCCGAAGGGCGTCGCGAACACGGCCAGCCCGATCAAGAGCACCCACCAGGGAGTGCTGGGCAATGCTTCGAAGCCGGGTGCGAGCTGGAGCAGCGCACTGGCTGTGAGCAGGTACAGCAGCCAGCGGATGCCCGTGATGATGAAGAGCGGCACGCCGAGGAGCGTCTGCACCCACTGGGTGGCGCGGGGCGTCGGCACGGGTCGGTGGAACGTCGCCGGCCCGTCGTCCTCCAACGGTCCGAGCGCCTTGGCCATCGAGCTCAAGCGCGGCACATCGTAGATGTCGGCGACGGAGAATTCGGGCACGCGCACGCGGATCCGCGAGACCAGCTGGGCGGCCGCCAGCGACCCGCCGCCGAGGTCGAAGAAGTCGGCCGACCGGCTGGGCACCGGCATGCCGAGCACGGTCTGCCATTGCTCCGCAAGCCAGGCCTCGGCGGGAGACAGTCCCGCCAGCGGCGCCTCGACACCGGGCAGCGGCCACGGAAGCGCCGCCCGGTCGACCTTGCCGGATGTGCGGACCGGAAGTTCGTCGACGACCGCCAGCAGCGGCACGATGGCCGCCGGCAGTCGCTCCGCCAGCAAGGCACGCGCGTGCGCCCGGTCGAAGTCCGCTCCCTCGTTCGCGACGAGATATCCGACGAGCACGGGAACGCCCGCATCGGTCGATCGCACCGCAGCGGCCGCCGCAGTGATCCCCGGCAGGTCCTGCAGCGCCGATTCGACCTCGCCCAGTTCGATGCGGCGCCCGCCGACCTTCACCTGATCATCGGCCCGCCCCATGAAGACGAGCCCTTCGGGTTCGTAGCGCACGAGGTCGCCGGAACGGTAGGCGCGTTCCCAGCCGAGGGTCGGCATCGGCGCGTACTTCTCGGCATCCTTCGAAGGATCGAGGTAGCGGGCCAACCCGACACCGCCGATGATCAGCTCGCCGATGTCGCCCTCGGCGACACGCGCGCCCTCGGCGTCGACGACGGCGAGCGCCCAGCCGTCGAGCGGAAGCCCGATGCGCACGGGGCCGGCGTCGAGCGGCGCCGCGCAGGCGACGACCGTCGCCTCGGTGGGACCGTACGTGTTCCACACCTCGCGGCCGTCGGCGGCCAGACGGGCAGCGAGTTCCGGAGGGCAGGCCTCACCGCCGAAGATCAGCAGCCTCACGTTCTCGATGGACGCCTCCGGCCACATCGCGGCCAGCGTCGGAACCGTCGAGACCACCGTGATGCCCTGCCGGATGAGCCACGGGGCGAGATCCTCGCCGGATCGGACGAGTGCGCGAGGTGCCGGTACGAGGCACGCGCCGTGCCGCCACGCGAGCCACATCTCTTCGCACGATGCGTCGAACGCGACGGAGAGCCCCGCGAGAACCCGGTCGCGCGGCCCGAGCGGTGCCTCCTGCAGGAACAGCCGCGCCTCGGCATCGACGAAGGCGGCTGCGGAGCGGTGCGTGACCGCCACTCCCTTCGGCACTCCTGTGGACCCGGACGTGAAGATGATCCATGCGTCGTCCGTCACGTCCGGCGGCGGAACCGTGACGACCGCATGGGTACTGGGATGTGGCGCATCACCCGTGAACAGGGCAGCGGATGCCGCCACCTCGGCTTCGCCCTCCGCCTGCGCCTCGGCGGAGGTGTAGCCATCGTCGGTGATGACTCCGCGGACCCCTGCCTCGCCGAAGACGAGGCGCGCGCGCTCGTCCGGATCGTCCACGTCCACCGGAACGTACGCCGCACCCACGGCGAGCACGGCGAGGATGGCGATGTACAGCTCCTTCGAGCCGGACGGGACGCGGACGCCCACCCGGTCACCACGGCGTACACCGGCGTCGTGAAGCTGCGCCGCGGTGCGCCCGACACGGGCCATCAGATCTCGATAGCTGAGCGAGCCTGAACCGTCGTCGAGGGCAGATGCTTCGGGATGCCGCGCCGTCGTCTCGCGGAGGATGTCGAGAAGGGTACGGGCAGGGGTCGCTGACCCTGACCTGTCGAGTTCGAGCTGCTCTCGCGGCTCCCCCACCGGCTGCACCTCAGGACAGGAGCGCGACGAGCTGCGCCTTGCTCAGGCGCGAGTACCCCGTCTTGCCGGCCGCCCGGGCACGGTCCCGCAGCGCGGCGACCGTGAGCGACGAGAGGTCGGATGCTCCGTTTCCACTCGCGGCCGAAGCCGCGCGCGACGACTTCGCACGCGGTGCGGCGGCAGCGTTGTTGACCGTTGATGACGCGGCGGGGGTCTTCGCGCGAGATGCCGGTCGTGCGACCGTCTTGCGCGCGGGCGCCTTGGTCGCCGTGGCGGCGACGGGCGGTGCCGATTCGGTCGACGCGGGCGCCGCGCCGGATGCCGCAGTCGACTTCAGTCCTTGGGTTTCGGCGGGACCAGCGAGCTCGCTGTCGAGAGCCGACTGCGCCGCCGCGGCTTCACGGTCCGCGCGCTCGGCCGCCTTCGCAGCCTTGGCGGCCTCTTTCTTGGCCTCCTTCGCCTGCGCCACACGCTGCTCGGCCTCGGCGGCCACCCGTTCTGCTTCGGCCGCTGCGCGCTCGGCCTCTGCCCGGAGGCGGGCCTTCTTCTCGGCCTTGGCGACAGCCTGGACCGTCGCCTTCACGAGCTTGTCAGCCGCTCGCGTGGCACGCTTGGCGACCTTGGCGGGCTTCTTCCGAAGCTCCTTCTTCGAGACATCCGCGGCGTCTTTGGCGTCCTCGGAGAGCTCGCGCAGCTTCTTGGCGGTCTTGCTCGGCAGAGCCTTGGCCGCCTTCTTCGCCTGCTTCGCCGCGATGGCGGCGTCTTCCATCGCGTCCAGCGCCTGGCGCTGGGCCTTCGTCGTCTTGGCCATAGCCGCACCTTAGCGCGGACGGGTTAACTGGCACCTTGCGCCGCTCTCGCGAGGACACAGACGGACGCTGCGGCGTCGCAGCTTCGTGCCGCCCGCTGGAGGCCGCTCCGGACCCGGTCGGTCCGCACGGCACCACGACTCGACAGCGCGGCGGCGCCCGGTGGTGAGCCGGGCACCGCGCGCTGTATCACCGGTAGAGGTCGCCGTATTCCGCGCCGTCGAGAGGATCCGCCACGGCGAGCATGCCCCGCCATGCGATGTCGAAGGCGTCTTGACACCGCTGCCAGACGACGGGATCGCTCAGCTCGGCCCCGCGCACGACGAGCTGGTAGTAGACGACACCCGCGAGAAGGTCGAAGCACGTCGCCGGATCCAGCCCCTCACGGAGGATGCCGCGCTCGATGCCCGTCGCGAGCGCCCCCTCGAGCGCGACTCGTCGCCGCACGACATGCGACGCCCAGTACGCCTTCTGCAGGTCCCGATCGGCCATCGCGAGGCGTATGCGCTGCCGGAATCGCTCCTCCGAGTACCCCACGACGCTCACGCTCTGCCCGCCGAACATCGCGGCCTGCACGCACTCGCGCAGGTCGCCGTCGAGGGGGATGTCGGGCGGCACGGTGCGGCCGACATCCAGCGCCGCCGCCACCAAGGCTGTGAGTGACGGCCATCGCCGATAGATCGCCGCCCGCGTCGCTCCGCTGCGCTGCACCAGCCGGCGCACCGTGACGGATTCGCCTTCGTCGATGAGCGCGAGCGCGCCGGCGAGGATCTGGCCGTCGAGTTCCTCGTCGCGCGGTCGACCGGGGCCGCGGCGAACCGCGTCCCCGGTCGGATGCGCCGTGGCAACGAGACTCACTCGACCACCGCTCGCGCGCGCAGTCGCGCCACGATGTCGTCCGTGAGTCCCGCCGCCCGCACCGGGCCGAGGGCATCGCCGTGGCGTTCGCGGAGCCGGGCGAGCATGGTGCGCATAGAGACGTCCATGGGCTGAGTGTCCGTCGTCAGCCCTGCCATGTCGTCGAGGTCGAAGCCGAGACGTGCGAGCAGCACCCCCATCACCGGCTTCATGCGCTGCTGGATGGCCGTCATGTTGGCATCGGTGCGGGCGTAGTCGGCGACGATGGCCTCGTCGGAGGCTCCCAGTGCGAGCAGGAGCATCGCGGCAAGGACGCCCGTGCGGTCGCGCCCGGCGGCGCAGTGGAACGCCGTCGCTCCGGGGGCCAGCGCGATCAGGGACAGCGCCGCCGCGAGCTGCGGGGCGGAGGTCTCGGCCATGTGCGCGTACATCTCACCCATGCTCACGTGATCGAACGACACCCGCCTGCCCTGCGGCATCCCCGCACCGATGCTCGCCATCAGTGGCAGGTGGTGGTAGGCGACGGGCTGGTCAGCCAGTGGCCCCCGCCCGGTGAGCGCAGCCTCGTCGTTCGTGCGCAGGTCGATGACCGCGACGAGGCCGCGGTCGACGAGCTCGCGCGCGTCGCGCTCGGTGACGACGGCGAGGTCGTCAGCTCGGAACGCGAGGCCGTCTCGCAGCACGCCGCCTGCGACGGGGATCCCGCCGAGGTCGCGAAGGTTGACCGGAGCGCTCAGCTCGAGATCGATGAGGGCGGCGGTCATGTGATTCTCCTTCTGATGAATGCGCTGCCCTGGTCGATGGCGGTGACCAGGACGATGATGCAGATGACGATCGCGCAGAGGTGTCCGTAGTCGTACATGCGCATCGCGGTGGTGAGTTCAAGGCCGATGCCACCGGCGCCGACGAGGCCGAGGATCGTCGCCCCGCGCACGTTGCCCTCGAACAGCAGCAGCGTGTACGAGACCAGCAGCGGCGCCGCCTGCGGAAGCACCCCGTACTGGACGACCTGCCGCTTCGAGGCGCCGACGGCCTCCATCGCGACCAGCGGACCGCGGTCGACGGACTCCATCGCCTCGGCGAACACCTTGCCGATGGATCCGATCGAGCCGAGGGTCATCGCCAGGATGCCCGCGAACGGGCCCAGGCCGACGGCAGAGACGAACATGAGCGCGAACACGAGATCGGGCACCGAGCGGATGATGTTCATCAGCCACCGGCACGGGTAGTACACCCACTTCGGGGCGATGTTGGATGCCGCTCCGAACGCGACGACCAGGGAGAACACCGCGCCGAGGACGGTGCCGACGATCGCCATCTGCAACGTCTCGATGAGCAGGGCGAGGATGGTGCCGAAGTCGGAGAAGTCCGGCGGGAAGAGTCGTCCGAGGAATTCGGTCATGTTGACCGCGCCGTCCGCGAGCTTGGCGAAGTTGAACTCCGCGCCCTGGAACGACCACACCAGCACCGCGAACGCGGCGATCAGTCCGAGACCGAATCGCGCGCGCGGGATCCGGAAGGCGTGTTCGAGGCGGTCGCGTTCGGCGGGGTCGAGTTGCGGCATGGCCGGCGACTTCTCACCGCGGGGCCGCTCAGTCGTGATGCTCATCCGTCCCCTCCTCGTCGTCGTAGACCACGGCGAGCGCCGCGGCGTCGAGCTGCGCAGTCGGCGCCGCCACGACGACCTCGCCGTGACGCAGGCCGACGATCCGGTCGCTGTGCGCCAGCGCGAGCGGCAGCACGTGCAGGCTCACCAGCACCGGGATGCCGTCCTGCCGTGCGATGTCGCGCAGCAGGGTGAGCACCGAGTCAGCGAGCTTCGGATCGAGTGAGGCCACCGGCTCGTCGGCGAGGATCACGCGGGGACGCTGCATGAGCGCTCGGGCGATGGCGACGCGCTGCTGCTGGCCGCCGCTGAGCGAGCGGGCCGGCTCGGTGGCCTTGTGGGCGATGCCGACCCGGTCGAGCAGGTCGAGAGCGCGCGTTCGCTGTTCGCGCGTGAAGCCGCCGACGAGGTTGAACGTGCCCGCTCCGTGCAGACAGCCGGTGAGCACGTTGGTGAGCACGCTGAGGCGCGGGATCAGGTTGAATTGCTGGAACACCTGGCCCACCTCCGCGCGCAGTGCCCGGAGCTCGCGCGGCCGCATGGACGCCACCTCTCCCCCAGCGACGCGGACACTGCCGGCGGTGATGGGTGCGAACCCGGTGAGGCTGCGCATCAGTGTGGACTTGCCCGAACCGGAGGCCCCGAGCAGCGCCACGGTCTCGCCCGCGTGCAGATCGAGGTCGACGCCGCGCAGGACAGGAGTGCGGTCGTACGCCACCGCCAGGCCGCGGACTGCGACGACAGGGCTGACGGATGCCGCCGCCGCCGCGGCATCCGTGGTGAGGGTGAGCGTCATCAGCGCAGGTCCTCGAGCTTCACGCCGGCGACCGCCGCGATGTCGACGAAGCCCTCGAAGAGCTCGGACTCAGGGGCGATGATCGTCTCTCTGCCGATGAACCCCTCGCCGAGCGCGCCGAGCGCTTCCGCGTTCTCCTCCGAGAACACGGCCGGAAGCGCCTCTTCGAGCAGCGTGCGGGTCTCGTCGTCGAGCGACTGGCGAGCAAGCACCGTGCCTGCGACAGGCATCGACGGGCTCTCGCCGACCCCGCGCCACTCGCCGTCCGCGAACGGGAAGTACGGCGCGCCCAGCTGTGTCAGCATGATCGCGGTGCAGGCGGCATCCACCTGCCCCTGCTCCAGGGCGGCGAAGCTGCCCTCGTGGCCGCCGGCGAAGATCGCCTCATAGTCCACATCCTGTTCGAGGCCTGCCTCGTGCAGCATGTAGACCGGCATGAAGTACCCCGAGCTCGAGGCCTGGTCCGCGAACGCGACAGTCGCCCCCTCGAGGTCTTCGACCTCCCGGATGGGCGAGTCCTGCAGCACGACACAGGTGGAGACCGGGGTGTCATCGCCCTTCCAGGCGAGCAGGGCGTCGACCTCTCCGGTGTTGACGGCGAGGGCCGAGGGGAAGCCGCTCATGATGCCGATGTCGACATGGTCGGCGCGGATCGCCTCGACGACGCTGAGGTAGTCGGGAACGTCGGTGACCTCGACGGTGCGGCCCGTCTCGGCCTCGAGCAGCGCCGCGAAAGCCTCGATCGGGTTCTCGGCCGACGGGTCATCGCCCAGAGGGAGTGTCGCGATGGTGATCGGCGCGTCGGTGGCGGCATCCGGGTCGGAGGCGGACGCGGTGCCCGCGCATCCGGTGAGAGCGAGTGCGGCGATGCCGAGGAGACCGAGGGCGGGGGGTGCGACGCGGCGCATGAGGATGTTCCTTCCAGGGGTTCGGGAGATTTCGAGAACACCGGTATGCAAACTCCGCGAGGTGACCACGAATTACGAGACCGCCGGACTGCGAATGGAACGCCGGATGAACAGCTGGCGATGGCAGGGCCTCGACGCCGCGCTGCGCTGTCATCGCCGCAGGCCGCGGACCCGCGGATCGGGACCGATGCCCCGAGCGATCAGGGGATGTGCCAGAACTCGGTGCCGAGCCCGTACATGTTCCAGATCCACCACCATTGACCGACGAGGCACGTGGCGAGCACGGCGAGTCGCCAGGCAAGGCTCCGCGGGGCGGCCACAGCGCCCCAGAGCGGTGAGAGCGGGAAGAGGATCCGGAACACGCTCGATTGCGGGAGGAAGACCGCCAGCAGGTAGATGAGATAGCTGGCCGCCCACAGCCGGATCTCCGGTCCCAGACGGGCCACGTGCGGGCTGAACGCCAGCACGGCGCCGCCGGCGAGCACAAGGAGCCCCAGGCAGAGGAGACCCCATACCGGATCGAGACCCCAGAACCGGAACCAGTAGTCCGCCGCCTGGGGCCAGCCTTCGAAGGGCACGAATCCGCCCGTGTCACCGACCCACAGCCGCCGCCAGGCGAGTTCCGTCGCGAGATAGGCGTCGTCGCGACCGGTCACGACGCCGGCGATCACCTGCCAGGAGAGTCCGAGCGCGGTCGCGATGCCGGCGAGCGTGACGATGTGCACGACCTCACGCCGCGCGAACGGCTCGCGCGCTCGGCTCAGCCACCGACGGATGCCGAACATACCGAGGAACAGCGCGAACGCCAGCACGCCCGGGCGTGTGAACGCCATCGCCGGGATGATCGCGTACAACACGGCGTACTGCCTTCGCTGCAGGCTGCGGATGCCGAGCAGGATCAGCAGCAGGAAGGGCGCCTCCGCGTAGCCGACCTGGAACATGGCTGCCAAGGGAGCCGAGGCGAAGAACACGACCGCCCACAGGGCCGCGGTCTCGCCGATCGCCGGCCTCAGGATGCTGCGGAGAACCAGGCAGCAGAGATAGCCGGCGATGAGTGCCAGTGCCACCGCACCCGCGGCCCAGGATCCGAGGAGCCATCCGGCCGCGTCCGCCGCCCACGGATAGAGCGGCATGAATGCCCACGCGTTCTGCGCGACCTCACCGGCGGTGGTGAGCGGCAGCTCGACCGGGTACCCCTCCGACGCGATGCGGTGGTAGTACTGCGCGTCCCACGCGACGATGTAGGTGGCCAGGTCCGCACCGGGGCCGAACCGGGACTCAGGGGGCGACAGTCGTGCAGCGAGGAGGAAGAACGACGTGGTGACGAGCCGTGAGGCCGCGTAGATCGCCGCGATCCGTGCCGCGGACACGGCCCGAGACGGGTGCCCGAGGGACCCCCCGGCAGATCCGCTATTCGTCGTTGGCGGTCTCTTCGATCCAGTCGATCGCGTCCTCGGCGAGGTAGCGGGCTCCGGGATCCTCGTCGGCATCCTGAATCTCGTCCTCCGGCTCGAGTGCAGCGGGCGCGGCTCCCGACTCGATCGCCCACACGTCTTCCGCGTCGGCCGCGTCGACGAGTTCGTCGATCTCGGCCGCGATGTCGACCGGGACCGCGTCGCCGTTGTTCGCGATCAGCCAGTCGCGGGTCTCCGCGGAGAGGCCCGGCCAGATCTGCTCCATGCCCATGCGCGCAAGCGTTGCACACCTCACAGCTGCGGTCGATGCACCATAAGGTGAATTCTCGGTGCAATACCATGCCCCCATGGCCACTCCTCAGCCGGACCAGCGATCCGCGCCCGTGACCCCCGACGGAGCACCCCGGAATCGCGTGCCTGCCCACATCACCCGACGACGCACCGCCCTCGCGGCGCGGCTCGCCGACGAACGCTGACGCGCCGTGCGCTTTCTCCGGGCCGCGATGTCGGCCGTCGTCGCGACGCTGCCGGTGCTCGTCATCCTCCTGATCCCGACGCTGGTACGCGGTGACACCGGCATCGCCGCATTCAGCGGCGTCGGCGGCACCCTCCTCAACGCGGCGTTCATCGCGGCGATCATCCTGATCCCCAAGGTGAACGGCTGGCTGGATCCCGAGGTCCCCGCGTGGACCGCGACGACAGCGATGGCCGCGACCGCCCGGGTGTGGCGCACCCGCATCTGGCTCGCGCTCCTGGCGGTCCTCGCGCTCCTGGGGATCTTCGCCGCCGGACAGACCGCTGCGTATTTCCTCGGTCTGAGCTCACCTGCGCTCACCGACGGCGTGCTCGACTACAGCCGCTTCCTGGCGCAGGAGCTCGTCGTCTACCTGCTGGGATACGTGCTGTCGCTCACGACCTACGTGCTGCTCATCCGCGTGCTCGCCCGCCACGCCGACTGAGCCACTCCCCCGCGCACGGCGACCCGGTCGCACGGCCGGGACGACGCGCCGCCGGGCCCGATCAACGATAAAGGCCCCGGGTGCTGGGGACACCCGGGGCCTGTCGTCGTCTGCTCTCGCTCACCAACCCCCCGGTTAGCGGCGCTCGACGACGGTTTGGGAAGGATTCTTTGGGGAGGGCCTTCCCTGAGATGCTGGGGACATCTCCCGTACAGCTTAACCCGGGCTCCTAGGTGTCCGCTGTCCCCTCTTCGGGGGACATTTTCGGGTCCATCAGTCCGGTACGACGTACCCCTTCACCCAACGGTCGAGAGCATCGTACGCCTGCGTGCGGGGTTCGTCACGTGAAAGGAACACGTCGTGGATCGCGCCTTCGATCCGGGCGATCGTCACGAGTTCGCCGACCTTGGTGGAGGCTCGGGCGATGTCATCGACGACCAACACCGAGTCCGTCGACGTCATCGCTTCGCGCCATGCGAGCGGAGGCGTCGAGGCCGTCGACAGCAGCACCATCGCAGGGCAGCCCACGTCGATGCCCGACGCGACGCGGCGATGCCCCGCCATGACGGCGGACAGCCAGCCGGGTGCCGTCGGAAACCCACGGTCGGGCCGCCAGAGCGCCCGATGCTCGCCGTTGGGAAGGCTGCCGATCTCATCCTGGGCGCGCGTGTAGAAGCCGAAGTCGACGGCAGGCTGGGTGCCTCGAGGATCGAGGCGTGCACGCATGTCGACCAGGGGCGCAAGGGCCTGACGCCCGAGCGGGCCGAGCTGCAATTCGAGCCACGGGCTGTTCAGCACGAGCGCGTCGGCGCGCCCCGGATGGCGCGCGGCCCACAGCGTGAGCGTGAGACCGCCGGTCGAATGGCCCATGAGCACGAGCCGCCGACCCTTCCGCGCGGCCCGCCTGTCCGGTTTCGCCCCGGCATGGGGTCCGCGTCCGTTGCCGGTCGCCGCCGGGTGGTGGCCCATTGCCCGCAGAGCGGCCTCGATGTCGACGTCGTAGTCGTCGAGCGAGTCGATGTAGCCCGGAGACTGACCGTCGCGCAGGCTGCGGCCGTAGCGGCGCAGATCGAGGGCGAAGAACCGCGCCCCGCGGTGGGTCCAGAACCGCGCCAGCTCGCGCTGGAAGAAGTAGTCGGACCAGCCGTGCACGTACAGCACGTCGACGTCCCGCAGCGGCGCGAAAGCTGTCACCACGGGGTTCGGGATGCTGCGGACCAGGGTGGCGACGAGATCCCCGTGCTCGCCCGCCACACCGAGGGACAGCGTCAGCTGCTCGAACGGCTCCCCGAGGACGTCGGGGACCCACGTCTGGGATGGCCCGGCCATGCGCTCAGCCTACGGGGGCGCTGCGCTCGGGCCGGCTCAGCCGTCGGAGTGTGCGCCGCCGCGCCGACAGGCGCGACGGCCGGGCCCTCTACTCGCCGCGCGAGATCGTCACCATCTCGTCGCGCGGCACGACCTTGACGCGCGCCCGCTCGTGCGGGGCGCCGAGCGCGACCTCGTGCTCGTCGAGGCGGTGCCAGCCCTCCAGGTCGGTCCACGCCACGCCGCGCGAGGCGAGCAGCTCAGGGATGGACGCCTCCGAGGGGTCGGCCGGCTGCCACCACGTGCCCTGATCGTTGATCAGATGGCGGATGGTCTCCATCGCGTCGGACTTGGTGTGACCGATGAGGCCGACGGGTCCGCGCTTGATCCAGCCGGTGGCGTACACGCCGTTGACCCGCTGGTTCGAGTCCTTGCTCAGCACCTGACCCTCGCGGTTGGGAATGACGCCGTGGCGCTTGTCGAACGGCACGCCGGGCAGCGGCGAGCCGAAGTAGCCGACGGCGCGGTACAGCGCCTGGATCGGCAGCTCGCGCAGCTCGCCGGTGCCGACCACGCCGCCCTCGCCGTCGGGGCGGGTCCGCTCGTAGACGAGCGCCGACACGCGGCCCTCGGCATCCGTCTTGACCTCCAACGGCTTCGCGTAGAAGTGCAGGTGCAGGCGGCGGGATGCCGTGCCCCCGGCGTTGTTGACCGAGTCGCGCTTGCGCCACGACTGCAGCACGCGGTCGATGACCATGACCTGCTTGTTGCTCGCGATGGCGGCGCGCGCCGCGTCGTCGTAGTCGAAGTCCTCGTCGTAGACCACCATGTCGACGTCGCGCAGCTCGCCGAGTTCGCGGAGCTCCAGTGGCGTGAACTTGACGTTCGCGGGCCCGCGGCGGCCGAACACGTGCACGTCGGTCACGTTCGAGGCGGCGAGGCCCTCGTAGACGTTGTCGGGGATCTCGGTGGGCAGCAGGTCCTCGGCGTGCTTGGCCAGCATGCGCGACACGTCGAGGGCGACGTTGCCGTTGCCGAGGACGGCGACGGATGCCGCATCCAGCGGCCATTCGCGCGGCACGTCCGGGTGCCCGTCGAACCAGCTCACGAAGTCGGCCGCGCCGTACGAGCCGGCGGCGTCGATGCCCGGGATGTCGAGGTCGGTGTCGCGGATGGCCCCGGTGGCGAAGATCACGGCGTGGTAGTGGTGCTTGAGGTCGTCGAGGGTGATGTCCTCGCCGAAGCGCACATTGCCGAAGATGCGGATGTCGCCGCGGTCGAGCACCTCGCGCAGCGCCGTGATGATGCCCTTGATGCGCGGGTGGTCGGGGGCGACGCCGTAGCGGACCAGCCCGTAAGGAGCGGGCAGCTGCTCGAACAGGTCGATCGACACGTCGAACTTGCGCTCGGCCTTCAGCAGGATGTCGGCGGCGTAGATGCCTGCCGGTCCTGCACCGACGATCGCCAGCCGGAGCTTGGTCATGGGGGTCCTTTCGGGAACTCGGCTCGTCGCACTCCCCGGTCGTTGAGCGAGCGAAGCGAGACGAAACGCGGGAACGTCTAACTGGAGCGGTCGGCGACAGCCTGCGCGAAACGGGTGAGGGCCTCGCGCACGGCGCCGTCCGGGAGCGGCGCGAGCGCCTCGATCGCCTCGGTCGACCACGCGTGCGCGAGGTCGAGGGTGGCTTCGGTCGCCTCGTGATCGCGCAGCTGCGCGAGCGGCTCGTCGAGGATCGAGGGATCGGCGCCGTCGGCGATGCGCGCGACGCCGTCGTCGATGCGCGCGCGCAGCTCGACGGATGCGGCATCCTTCCGCTCGCCGAGCACGAGGTAGGGCATCGTCGGCACGCCGGCGCGCAGGTCGGTGCCGGGAACCTTGCCCGTCTCGACCGGGTCGGCGGACAGATCGATGACGTCGTCGAGAAGCTGGAACGCGACGCCGGCCTTCTCGCCGAACGTCACCATCGGCTCTTCGAACTCCGCAGGACCGTTCGAGAAGATCACGCCCGACTGCGCAGCGGCGGCGATCAGCGAGCCGGTCTTGTCGGAGAGGACGTTCAGATAGAACTCGACGCGATCGTCGGTCTCGGACGGGCCCACCGTCTCATGCATCTGACCGAGCACGAGCCGCTCGAACGTGTCAGCCTGCAGCCGGATGGCGCGGTCGCCGTGGCGGGCCATGATCTGGCTCGCGCGCGAGAACAGCAGGTCGCCGGTGAGGATCGCGACGTTGTTGCCCCACACCGCGTGGGCGCTGGGCACACCGCGGCGCTTGTCGGCGGCATCCATCACGTCGTCGTGGTAGAGCGAGCCGAGGTGGGTCATCTCGAGCGCCGTGGCGGCCTGGATGACCTCGTCGGTCGCGCCCTCCCCCAGCTGGGCGGTCAGCAGCGCGAGCATCGGGCGCACACGCTTGCCGCCGGCGTCGTACAGGTAGCGGCTGGTGGCGTCGGCGAGAGTGTCGGCGACACGCAATTCGCGCTCGAGGGCGCTGTCGACGCGCTTCAGGCCCGCCTCGACGGTCTTGAGCAGGCTGCGCGATCGCGCGCCCGCGAAGATGCGGTCGGTCAGGCCCAGCTTGCCCGCGATGTGCGAGCCCGGCGCTGTCGGTGTCACATGCCCAGCCTACCGGGGGCGCGTTTGCCCTCGTCCCACGGTCGGCGAGGACCTGAAGTCCCGGTCGTCGAGCGAGCGAGGAACGCGGTCGTCGAGCGAGCTTGAAACGCGGTCGTTGAGCGAGCTTGCGAGTCGAAACGCAGAGACGAAACGCGCCCGGTCGACCGGAGACGTTCCGACTCGCGCGGACCCGGGTTGAGCGAGCGAAGCGAGTCGAGACCTCGCTAACGACCGCCGGGCTTCGTAGCCCGGTGCAGCGCGACGATGCCCATCGAGAGGTTGCGGTGGGCGACGTTCGTCCACCCCGCCTCACGGATCCAGGCCGCCAGGGTGCGCTGGTCGGGCCAGTCGCGGATCGACTCGTTCAGGTAGTCGTACGCCTCGGCGTTCGAGCTCACGGTCTTCGCGACGACCGGCAGCACGCGGTCGTTGTAGAAGCGGTAGAGCCCGTTGAAGGTCTTCGACGGCGGGCGCGAGAACTCGCAGATCACGAGTCGCCCGCCCGGCTTCGTCACGCGCAGCAGCTCGCGCAGCGCCTTCTTCGGCTCGTTGACGTTGCGCAACCCGAACGACATCGTGACGGTGTCGAACTCGTCGTCGCCGAACGGGAGCGCGGTCGCGTCCGCCTGCACGAACGACAGATTCCGGATGCCGCCGCCCGGCGCACCTGCCCCGTGCCGGCGCTCGCCCTCGGCGATCATGCCGGGCGAGAAGTCCGCCGCGACCACGTCGGCGCCGCGGCCGGCGAGCGCCACGCTGGACGCGCCGGTGCCGGCGGCGAGATCGAGGATGCGCTGGCCGGGACGAGGGTCGACCGCGCGCGTCGTCGCAGCACGCCAGAACCGGTCGTTGCCCATGCTGAGCACGGTGTTGGTGCGGTCGTAGCCGGCGGCGACCTGGTCGAACATGCCGCTCACGCGCGAGGGATCCTTGTGCAGGTCGGCGCGATTCGGCTCGTGATCGGAGGGGTGGGATGCCACGGCTTCGAGTCTAGGCGGCGC
>NZ_JBJDRL010000052.1:0-27388 GCF_044987475.1 Microbacterium sp. ZW CA_36 | reverse complement strand
GCTCCGCTCAACCGCGCCCAGCGCCGCGCCGCCGAGCAGCGCAAGAAGTAGGGGAGGATGCCTCGGCACGGCGTACGACGTCGAACCGAGGCATCCCGTCTCCACGACCGGCCTCGTCGACGTCGGCCGCGCTTCGACGCCGGCTCGCGGCATCCACGCCTCCAGATCAGGTGATTTCGCGGAGGTAGGAAGATTTCGCGCAGATCGTCCTACGCCGGTGAGATCACCTGATCTCGCGACTGCCTGGGTCGCGAGCCACGGGGCGTCCATTGGCCCTCGCCGGCCGCGGATATCCTGATGCGATGAGTCCCCTCCGTACCCTCGACCAGTCGAGCAAGCTCCAGAACGTTCTCTACGAGATCCGCGGGCAGGCACTGGCCGAGGCAGACCGGCTGGAGGACGAGGGCTACACGATCCTCAAGCTGAACACCGGCAACCCGGCGGTGTTCGGCTTCGAGGCGCCGTTCCAGATCGTCCGCGACATGATCGAGGCGGTCCCGCACGCGCACGGCTACAGCGACAGCAAGGGCATCATGTCGGCACGGCGCGCCGTGGTGTCGCGGTACGAGCAGGTGCCCGGATTCCCGCAGTTCGACCCCGACGACGTCTACCTCGGCAACGGCGTCTCGGAGCTCATCACGATGACGATGCAGGCGCTGCTCGACGAGGGCGACGAGGTCCTCATCCCGGCGCCGGACTACCCGCTGTGGACCGCGATGACGAGTCTCGCCGGCGGCACGCCCGTGCACTACCGCTGCGACCCCGACGACGACTGGCAGCCGGATCTCGAAGACATCCGTGCGAAGGTGACGCCGCGCACCAAGGCGATCGTCGTGATCAACCCCAACAACCCGACAGGGGCGGTGTACACCCGCGAGGTGCTCGAGGGCATCATCGAGATCGCGCGCGAGAACTCGCTGCTGCTGCTGTCCGACGAGATCTATGACCGCATCCTCTTCGACGACGCCCAGCACATCCCCCTCGCGACACTCGCGCCCGACCTGCTGTGCCTCACCTTCAACGGCCTGTCCAAGACCTATCGGGTCGCGGGCTACCGGTCCGGCTGGCTCGTGATCACGGGACCCAAGCGCCACGCCGCAGGCTTCCTCGAGGGCATCCAGCTGCTCGCCTCGACGCGGCTGTGCCCCAACGTCCCCGCGCAGCACGCGGTGCAGGCGGCGCTGTCAGGGGTGCAGTCGATCGACGCGCTCATCGCCCCCGAGGGCCGGCTCCACGAGCAGCGGGACGCCGCGTGGGAGGGTCTCGAGCGCATCCCCGGCGTCACGTGCTCCAAGCCGAAGGGCGCTCTCTACGCGTTCCCGCGACTCGACCCGAACGTGCACGAGATCCGCGACGACGCCAAGCTCGTCTACGACTTCCTCGTCGCCGAGCACGTGCTGCTCGTCCAGGGGACGGGCTTCAACTGGCCGACTCCCGATCACCTGCGCATCGTGACGCTGCCGGAGGCCCGCGTGCTGTCGGAGGCGATCGAGCGTCTCGGCAACTTCCTGTCGTCGTACCGGCAGTGAGGCGTAGGGTGCCGCCGGCGGCGGCATCCGTCAAGACCCTCGCCGGCGGACAGCGCGCGACGTAGCGTCGCGACATGTCCATCGAACTGAACCAGCCGGCGCTGCGCCACGCGCGAGCGCTCATCCGGGACGGCAAGGTCGTGCGCGATGAGCGCGACGAATGGTCGGAAGCGGCACCCACAGCCGAGGAGGAGAACTCGTTCATCGAGCGAGAAGGATGGACCGAGTACTCCCACTGGCATCTCGGCGTCGACCGGCGGGAGAACGAGGAGACGAAGCAGGCGTACTCGTTCCCGTTCGGCGACTTCACGCGCGTGCACCGCTCAGGGGTGATCTCGGCGGAGAGCCGGGCCGGCCAGTACGACCACTACGAGATCCGCGACGCACTGCGGACGCTCCTCGACCTCATCGACAAGGACGACAAGGACTGACGGGGCCGGCCGCATCGTCGGGACCGGCTCCGTCGTCGCATGCGCCCCGGGTCGGGGCGCGGCTCAGGGGTGCGCTAGAGGAGGGCGAGGGAGGTGGCGCGCCAGCGCCCGTCCATACCCTCGATCCTCACGGCGAGCGCGCGCGTACGCGCGGGACCGCGGACCACGACGACCGCTTCGACGATGCCGTCGGCGGGCGAGGACTCGTGCACGGACAGGATCGTGTGCACCGGCCGCTTCGCCGCGACACCGCGTGCGCTGCGCGCACGCGTCGCGAGGTTCGCGCGCGTGACGAGCTTGCGGTAGGCGTCTTCGGTGAGCCAGCGGGCCAGCTGATCGACCTCGCGGACTCCGGCGAAGACCTCGAGCACGCCGAGCGTGAGGTTGCGCAGGAAGGGTTCCGGAAGGGGGAGGGCGGTGGAAGGCGTCCGCTGCGGCGCGAAGAACTCTGCGAGCTGCGTGCTGCGGAACGCGTGTGGTGCGCGGGCGGTGCCCGCGGGCGTCGTTGCCATGGGTGCCTATCTCGACAGGGGGATGTCTTCTCTCGACAGGGGGATGTCTTCCGGACAGTAGAACACACGGCGAACTCACAGGAAAAATCGAGCGGCTCCACCTGTGGATAACTCGGGGCCCGATCGCCTGACGTGTCCTACTCTCACTGAGTGCGCTGGGACCGCTTCTTCGACGATCTCGAGGATCAGCTCGCCTCCGAATGGGAGGCGGAACGGGCCGCGCTCGACACCGAGGCCGAGCGACTGCGGCTGTCGCGGGTGCAGCTGACGGAGAGACTGACGCTGCTGACGGCGCGCGATCCTGGCGTACCGGTGGTCGCATCGTTCGACCTCGCCGACGGCACCAGCGTGCGCGCGAGTGTCACCGGTGTGGGTGCGGACTGGGTCTCGCTGGCGCTCGCCGAGGGCCCGGCCGGTGCGGTGATCGTGCCGTTCGCGGCGATCTCCTCGATCGGGATGCCGCATGCCGACCTGCTGCGCACCGCCCGCCCTGCGCCCCCGCGGTCGCCGCTCGCCGACCGCCTGACCTTCGGGTTCGTGCTGCGCGACCTCGTGCGGCGCCGGGCCGGCGTCGCGCTGCACCTCGTGTCGGGACGCGTGCTGACCGGCACGATCGACCGCGCAGGCGCGGATCATCTGGACCTCGCGCTGCATGAGCCCGGCGCGCCAAGGCGCACCGACGCCGTCGCGGGCTACCGTCTGGTGCCGTTCGTCGCGATCGCGTGGCTGCGGGCGGACGAGGCGCCGGCGCTGCCCTGAGCCCGCCAGACCGTCGACGGCGTCTAACCGACGGGCGGGCCGTCCGGCCCGCGTCTACGGCGCCGCGCTCGGCTGCCCCGCGGCCCGCGTCTGCGGCGCCGCGCCGGAGGGCCGGGTCGATGGTCTGTGCCGGTCTCCGCGTGCTCAGTCCGGTCGGCGGACGATGCCGCTGCCCCACAGTTCGGGGAAGCTCGCCGTCTGCGACTGGCGCCACAGCGCCATTCGCCGTGCCTCCTCGGCCTGGTCGTCGAGGTACTCGTCGATGCTCGCCGCATCCACGCGCCAGCGCGCGGGGGACCCGACCCGAAGACCGCGGAGCCGTCCTTCGTGCACGAGTGCCATGACCTCGTCGACGGAGACGCCGAGCACCTCGCCCACCTGGGCAGGGGCGAGCAGACGCACGTTCGACGTCGGGTCATCGGACATGCCCCCATTATGGACCCGCCTCCGGAGTACGGGCAGGGGCCCGGAGGGGCTGTGGATAACGCCCGACGCCGACGCGCCGAGTCGGCGACGATGGGTGCCATGACGGCCCACAGCGACCCTGTCCGCACCCCCCGACGAGCCTTCTGGGGCGACGCGCGCTTCTTCCTCGGTGTGCTGCTCGTGGCGGCATCCGTCGTCGGCGTCTGGTTGGTCGTCTCGGCCGCACGGCAGACCGTGCCGGTGTACGCGGCAGCGCACACGATCGTGCCGGGCGAAACGATCGGCACCGGCGACCTCAAGGTCGTCGACGTCGCGCTCGGGTCGTTGGCGGGCACCTACCTCACCGCCGACGACCTCGATGAGACTCAGGTCGCGACCCGCACGATCGAGGCGGGCGAACTCGTGCCCGTGGCCTCCGTGGGCGACCCGGCCGCCGCCCGCACCACCAGCGTCGTCGTCCGCAGCGCCGTCGACGTTCCGGCCTCGGTCGAGGCGGGCACCGTCGTCGAACTGTGGTCCGCACCGCTCCTGGAGCAGGGTGCGTACGACGAGCCGCGCATCCTCGTCGCCGACGCCACCGTCGTCTCGGTCACGCGCGACGACTCGATGATCGGCGGCGGCGCCGCTGCGCTCGAAATCGTCATTCCACGCGCCGATGTCGCGGCGACGCTGGCAGCGATGGCCGACGAGTCCGCACTCTCCATCGTGCCGACGACGGGCGCCGGTTCGTGAGGGTCGTGGTGGCCGTCGACGACGCCGTGCTCCTCGTCGAGGGACTGCGTCGCGAGGGGATCGACGTCATCGCCGAGGTCGCGGCCGCGGCTCCCGCGCTCGCCGCGGCAGATGGGATGCTGGGCGACGACGGCGAGGCGCTGCTGCGGGCGCTCGCCGACGCCGACGCCCTGGTCGTCTCGGTGTCGCGCGCAACGATGTCGCCCACCGTGGTCGCGCTGTGCGACCGGGCGGGGACGCGTGTCGTACCGCTCGTCGAGGACGCTGCGGGGGAGCGCGTGGCCGCGGCGTGCGGGCTGGAGGCGCCGCTGAACCGGCACACCGAACCATGGAGCATCGCCGAGGCGCTCTCGATCGGTCCCACGACTGCGGCTGCGCCGCCGCGGGAATCACGCTCGCAGCCGAGAGTGATCGCTGTCTGGGGTCCGTCCGGGGCGCCCGGACGCTCCACCGTCGCGACCGAGCTGGCCGTCGAGCTCGCGCGCGGCGGCCGCCACGTGGGACTCGTCGACGCCGACACGCACGCGCCGTCCCTCGCTCTCACACTCGGCCTCGCCGATGAGGGGCCGGGCTTCGCCGCGGCCTGCCGGCAGGCCGAGCTCGGCGGTCTCGACGTCCGCGAACTCACCCGCATCGCGGTGCCGCTCGGCCGCACCGGCGTCGACGTGCTCACCGGCATCAACCGCCCGTCGCGCTGGCCCGAGCTGAGCGACCGGCGGGGCGCCCCCGCGCTCGCCGCCTGCCGTGAATGGGCCGACTACACCGTCGTCGACGTGGCGTCTTCGCTCGAGCGCGACGAGGAGATCGTGAGCGACCTCGACGGTCCGCGGCGCAACGCCGCCACCCTCGCCGCCCTGCGGAGCGCCGATCTGGTCGTGGCCGTGGTCTCCGCCGACCCCGTCGGCATCGCCCGGTTCCTCCGCGGGCACGCCGACCTGCGCGCGACCATCGGGGCGACGCCGGTGGCGGTCGTGGCGAATCGGCTGCGGCCCGGCACCCTGGGCATCGATGCCCGTGGGCAGGTGCGACGCACGCTCGACCGGTTCGGCGGCGTCGAGGACGTGTGGTTCCTCCCGCAGGATCCGAGATCGACGGATGCCGCGATCCTCGCGTCGCTTCCCATCGCAGAGGTCGCGCCGCGCTCTCCGCTCACCCTCGCGCTGCGACGATTCGTCGGTGAGGCCGTCGTGCCCGCACCGGAGCCGCAGCGCCCGGCCCCCGGCCGACGTCGTGGCGCCGGGACGGGTCGCGGCCGCCGGGCCGCGCGAGCGGGTGCCGACGAGGCCGCCACGGTCGGTGCGCCGGTCGCCTGAGTTCAGCGCCCTAGGCTAGACGGGTGTCGACCCTCAGCGATCTCGTCTACGCCCAGGGCCGCTCCAGTGAAGAGGACGTGGAGTGGCTGCACCGTCTCGCGGGGGATGGTCAGCTCCTCGCCGATCTGGCGTTCGCCGACATCGTGCTGTGGGTGCCGACATCCGATGACTCGTTCGTCGCGGTCGCCCACACGCGACCGGGCGGCGCCGCGACGCTGTTCTACCGTGACATCGTCGGCGACCGGGTGCGGCCGCAGTGGCGCACGCAGGTGCGCGAGGCGTTCCAGACAGGCGGCATCGTCGACTCCGCGTCGCCGGACTGGTTCGAAGAGACGCCGACACGGGTACGAGCGGTGCCCGTCGCGCGCAAGGCCGGAACGACGGTCACGGTGATCGGCGTGCTCACCCGGCACACGAACCTGGGGGAGGCGCGCATCCCGTCGCGCCAGCAGATCACCTTCAACGACTGCGCCGACGACCTGTTCGGCATGATCGCGTCCGGCGACTTCCCCGACCTCGCCGCGCCCACCTCGCCGCGCCGCGGCGCGCCCCGCGCGTCCGACGGACTCGTCCGGCTCGACGTCGACGGCATCACGACCTTCGCGAGCCCCAACGCGCTCTCGGCGTTCAACCGCCTCGGCTTCGACGACGAGCTCGAGGGGGAGTCCCTCGTCGAGGTCGTGACCGGCATCCTGCCGACGAAGCGCCAGTTCGACGAGTCCCTGCCGGTCGTCGTCACGGGGCGCGCGCCCTGGCGTGCCGACCTCGAGGCACGGGGCGTCACGGTGTCGCTGCGGACGATCCCGCTCCGCGACAAGGGCACGCGCATCGGCGCCATCGTGCTGTGCCGCGACGTGACCGAGATCCGCCACCAGGAGCAGGAGCTCATCACCAAGGACGCGACGATCCGCGAGATCCACCATCGCGTCAAGAACAATCTGCAGACGGTCGCCTCGCTGCTGCGCATCCAGGCCCGCCGCTCGCACACCGAAGAGGCGCGCGAAGCACTGACGCAGGCCATGCGGCGTGTGTCGGCCATCGCGGTCGTGCACGACACGCTCTCGGAGGGTCTCGCGCAGAACGTCGATTTCGACGAGGTCTTCGCCCGCGTGCTGAAGCTGGTCGCCGAAGTCGCCGCCGCTCCCAACACCCGGGCGCGCACGCATTCGACCGGTCGCTTCGGCACGCTGCCGAGCGAGTACGCGACGCCACTCGCCCTCGCGCTCACCGAGCTCGTCACGAACGCGGTCGAGCATGGCTTGGCCGGCCAGGAGGGTGACGTCGAGATCATCGCCGAACGCGGCGACGACCGCCTCGAGGTGCGTGTTCGCGACACGGGCTCGGGTCTTCCCGAAGGTCAGGTCGGCCGCGGTCTGGGCACGCAGATCGTCCGCACCCTCATCCAGGGCGAGCTGGGCGGCACGATCGATTGGCACACGATCATGGGCAGCGGCACCGAGGTCACGATCGACATCCCGCTGCGCTACATCGAGCGCGCCAGGAGCTGACGCCGAGGCGGATGCCGGTATCCGGTGACCGTCTCGGGCGCCGGGCGGTGACCGAAGAAGAGCGGATGCCCCGAGGGGCATCCGCTCTGTCGTCTCTCTAGGTCAGGACGCGCGGCGGGCGCGAGCGGCGCGGCGCTTGAGGGCGCGGCGCTCGTCCTCGGAGAGGCCTCCCCACACGCCCGAGTCCTGTCCGGTCTCGAGGGCGTACTGGAGGCAGATCTCGGTGACTGTGCAACGCGCACAGACCGACTTGGCCTTCTCGATCTGATCGACGGCCGGTCCGGTGTTCCCCACGGGGAAGAACAGTTCGGGGTCGACGGTCAGGCAGGCGGCCTTGTCGCGCCAGTCCATGGTGGTGCTCCTTGTGACAGAGGGGATGGGGTTTTGGGTCGGTTCGGGTCCGATACCCTGTGGGATGTGCGAGATTGACTCGCCCCACGTCGCTGTGGGAGCACACGGCTTCACCAATCGTCCCATAGCGGTTTACCTGAATCAAGGGTTGATCGGCGCGTTTGTGTAGGACTTGCTGAGTGTTCCCCATGCGGTGTGGAGGGTTCGCACAAACCACTGGTCGTGCAAGAGGAAGTCGACGGAGAATGCGGACAAACCTGTCCGGAAGGATCGCGGCGCTGCTGGTCGGGCTCGAGGGAATCGGTCTGGCAGCGCTGACGGTGCGCGAGGTCCTCGCGATCGCGGCGGGCGACACCGGATCGATCGCGAGCGCGATCGCGCTGGCGGTGCTGACGCTCGTGGGCGCCGCCGCTGTGGTGGCGTTCTCGGTGGCCGTCTGGCGCGGACAGTCCTGGGGTCGCTCGGGCGGCATCGTCACCCAGCTGCTGATCCTCGCGGTGGCGTTCGGCGCGGCGACGGGGTCCTTCGCCGATCCGTCGATCGCCCTGGCGCTGGCCGTCCCAGCCCTGCTCACGCTGGTGCTGCTCGTGCTGGCCGTGCGCCACGCCGGTCGTGCGGCACGCCGCCAGGACGGCAGCGCCGACGACGAGGCCCCGGGCGCGGCATCCCGCTGACGTCGCCGGACGCGAGTCGCGGCCATCCGGCGACCGCCGGGAAGCGCGGCGAGGCCGCCCGCAGCCGGCGGACCCCCTAGACGCCCAGCAGGGTGCGCAGCCGCGCGACGTGCCCGGTGGCGCGCACGTTGTACAGGGCGTGAGAGATGCGGCCCTGCTCGTCCACCACGAACGTGGAGCGGATGACGCCCATGAACGTCTTGCCGTAGTTGACCTTCTCGCCCCACACGCCGTACTTCTCGTGCACCGCGTGGTCGGGGTCGCTCAGGAGGTCGTACGTGAGGCCGTCGCGTTCGCGGAACCGGCGGAGCTTCTCGGGCTGGTCGCGCGAGATGCCGAGGATCGTGTACCCCGCCGCCTGCAGCGGCGCGAGGCTGTCGCGGAAGTCGCAAGCCTCCTTGGTGCAGCCCGGTGTCATCGCCTCGGGATAGAAGAAGAGGATCACGCGGCCGCCGCGGAGGTCCTTGAGCGTCACGGCCTTGTCGTCCTGATCGACGAGGGTGAAAGCGGGGGCGGCGGATCCGGGTTCGAGGCGCGTCGTGGTCACCGCTCCACTCTAGGTGGGGAGCTTCCGGTCGAGCGGACGGGGTGGCACCCCGAGGACGGCCGGGACCCTGTCACGGATGCTCAGGTGCCGGACTTGTGGGACTTGTCGGCGAAGGTCTCCAGCAGCCGCTGCAGCGAGTCGAGGCGCGCCGGCCCGCCGGGCCCGAGTCTTCCTGCCTCGACGGCCTCGACGATGGCGCAGTCGGGGGCGTCCGGCAGGTGCGTGCACCCGCGTGGGCACTCTTCGGCGACCTCGGCGAGATCCGTGAACGCGCGGAGGATGTTCGCCGGATCCACGTGGCCGAGGCCGAACGAGCGGACGCCCGGCGTGTCGATCACCCAGCCGTTGCCGCCCGCGCCGAGATAGCGCAGCGACACCGTCGAGCTCGAGGTGTGACGCCCGCGACCGGTGACGACGTTGACGTGGCCCGTCGCGCGTCGGGCGTCGGGGACGAGGGCGTTGACGAGCGTGGACTTGCCGACGCCGGAGTGTCCCACGAACACCGTCGAGTGCCCCTCGAGAGCGGCGCCGATCCGTTCGAGCGGCATCTCGTCGCGCCCGCTCGTGAACACCATGAGGTCGAGGCCCTCGAAGTGCGCCAGGAACTCGGCAGGGTCGGCCAGGTCCGTCTTCGTCACGACGAGAAGGGGACGGATGCCGGCATCCAGCGCCGCCACGAGGTACCGGTCGACGAGCCGCGGGCGGGGTTCCGGATCGGCCGCCGCCACGACGACGAGCATCTGGTCGGCGTTGGCGACGACGATCCGCTCGACCTGGTCGGTGTCGTCTGCGCTGCGGCGCAGCAGCGATGTGCGCTCCTCGATGCCGACGATCCGGGCGAGGGTGCCGTCGTCGCCCGAGGCGTCGCCCACCACGCGCGCGCGGTCGCCCGTGACGATCGGCATCTTGCGCAGCTCGCGGGCCCGCACGCCGAGCACGGTGCGCTCGCCGGGCAGGTCTTCGTCGAGCAGCACCGTGTAGCGGCCGCGATCCACCCCGAGCACGCGGGCGATCTGGGCGTCGCTGTGCGCGGGTCGCCGCTTGGTACGGGGCCGGTTCGCCTTGGGGTTGGGCCGCACCCGGATATCGGCTTCGTCGAACTCCGACTCGTCCTCGTCGTCGTCGAGATCGTCGAGCCAGCTCATGACGTCGTCCTGAGCTGCTTCACCGTGGTCATCCCGTCAGCTCCGCCACCGACTGCTCGCCCCTTCACGAGGCGCGCATCGTCTCCTCGGAGACGCCGCCGTCGGCGTGCTCGCCGTCGAGCATGCGCTGCCAGATCTGCGGGAACTCGGGCATCGTCTTGGCGGTGGTGCCGATGTCGTCGACCTCGACGCCCGGTACGGCCAGGCCGATGAGAGCACCGGTGGTCGCCATGCGGTGGTCGTGGGAGGCGTGCCACACGCCGCCGTGGAGCGGGCGCGGCACGATGCGGATGCCGTCGGGAAGCTCTTCCGCCTCTCCGCCCAGGCCGCGCAGCTCGGCGACGAGTGCCGCGATGCGGTCGGTCTCGTGTCCGCGGATATGGCCGATCCCGTGGAGCGTCGAGGGCGAGTCGGCGAACGCGGCGAGCGCGAAGATCGTGGGGGTGAGTTCGCCGGCGGCCGACAGGTCGAGGTCGACGCCCTGGATGCCGGCGCCGCCGGTGACGGTGAGCGCCCCGCCGCGGCGGACCGCGCGAGCACCCATCAGGGAGAGGATGTCGGTGAGCATGGCGCCAGGCTGCGTCGAGTGGGCCGGCCAGCCGGTGACCGACACGGAGCCGCCGACGACCATCGCGGCGGCGAGGAACGGCGCGGCGTTCGACAGGTCGGGCTCGATGGCGACGTCCTTGCCGCGGATGGGTCCCGCCGGCACGATCCATTCGCCGACGCCCGGACGCTCGACGTGCACGCCGCGGTGGGCGAGGGCCTCGACGGTCATGTCGATGTGCGGAATGCTGGGAAGCCGCTCGCCCGAGTGGCGGAGCTGCAGGCCGACGTCGAATCGCGGCGCGGCCAGCAGCAGGCCGGACACGAATTGGCTCGAGGCGCTGGCGTCGATCGTGACCTCGCCGCCGCGGACGTGCCCGTGCCCGCGGATGCTGAACGGCAGTGCCCAGTGGCCGCCGTCGTCGATGTCGACCCCGACGTCGCGCAGCGCCGTGATCATCGCGCCCATCGGGCGGTGCAACGCGCTCTCGTGCGCCGTGACGGTGACGTCGCCGCGGGCGAACCCGCCGAGCCCGGCGACGAAGCGCATGACGGTGCCGGCCTGTCCGCAGTTCACCTCGGTGCCGCCGCGCAGCGGCCACACCGGCGTCACCTCGATGTCGTCGCCATACCGCCCGGTGCCGGGGACCAGCTCGATCCCGACGCCGAGCGAGCGCAGCGCTTCGATCATGCGGGCCGAATCGTCGGAGTGCAGCGGCGCGATGAGGCGGCTCGGAGCGTCGGCGAGAGAGGCGAGGATGAGCTCGCGATTCGTCAGCGACTTCGAGCCGGGGACGGTCACCGTTGCGTGCAGCGGCCCGTCCGCCACCGGAGCGTGCCAGTGGCCGCGCCCGATCGGCGCGGAGGTCGGGGAATACGCGTCGGCTGTCATCGGATTCTACCCTACTGAACCCGGTCGACAGTGGCCGGGAGCCACCCACTGAGCGGAGCCGGATGTTCGCCACTCTCGATCGCCTCGATCTCGAGGCGCCGTTGCACAGCGAGCCCGTCGTGCGGGTCCCAGGCGGCGTGCAAGCCCCCGCCGTAGACTGGCGCGTGATGAGCGACCCGATCGACCAGACGGACCAGGTGCAGGATCCGCGTGCGCAGTTCGAAGAGCAGGCACTGCCCTTCATGGACCAGTTGTACGCGGCCGCCATGCGCATGACTCGCAACCCCGCGGACGCGGCAGACCTGGTGCAGGAGACCTTCGTCAAGGCGTTCGCGTCGTGGAAGACCTTCACCCAGGGCACGAACCTCAAGGCGTGGCTGTACCGCATCCTGACGAACACCTACATCAACACGTATCGCAAGAAGCAGCGCGAGCCGTACCAGGGCACGATCGATGACCTCGAGGACTGGCAGCTCGGCGGCGCCGAGTCGACCACCGCGTCGAGCACCCGCTCGGCCGAGGCCGAGGCCATCGACCACATGCCCGCGTCGGTCGTGAAGGACGCGCTGCAGTCCATCCCGGAGGACTTCCGGCTGGCGGTGTACCTCGCCGACGTCGAGGGCTTCGCCTACCAGGAGATCGCCGACATCATGAAGACCCCCATCGGCACGGTCATGAGCCGTCTGCATCGTGGCAGGCGGATGCTTCGTGAACTGCTGGCCGACTACGCAAGAGAGCGCGGCATCGCGACTGCCGCCACGAGGAGCACGAAATGACCGACTGCGGCTGTGAGAAGGCGCGGCGCGACCTGGAGGAGTACCTGCGCCACGAGGTCTGCAAGACCGAGCAGAGCGACATCGCCGAGCACCTGGAGCACTGCGCGGGCTGCCGCGACGAGGCCCTGGTGGCGCGCACCCTCACCGAAGTGGTGGCGCGGGCGTGCAAGGAGAGTGCACCCGAAGAGCTGCGCGATCAGGTGCTGGCGAAGCTCCGGGCGGTCCAGGCGGCGCACTGACGCCGCTGGCGCCGGCCGTCAGCCGGCGGGCGTGAAGATCATGAGTGCGCCGGGCGCGACGTCGACCGTCAGCGGCAGCGCGCCGATCGGGTCTCCGTCCGCATAGGCGGTCACGCCCGGCGACGAGAGCCGCACCGAGCGCACCCGCCGGATCGACACCTCGGGCACCGTGCCGTGCGTGCCGCGGTAGACGCGCGGCAGCAGTCTCAGCAGACGCAGGCGGCCGGCGGGACGGACCAGCACGAGATCGAGCAGGCCGTCGGCCGGGTCGGCGTCCGGGCAGATCGGGATGCCGCCGCCATACGTGCGCCCGTTTCCCACCGTCGCCATCACGAGGTCGCCGCGCTGCTGCACCCGGGTGCCGTCGGCGAGCTCGAGCTCGACCTCGTACGGGATGCCGGCCAGCGTCAGGAACTCGACGAGGATCGCGATGTTGTACCGGGAGCCGCCTCGCGGCCACCGCATCGCGTTGGCGCGGTCGTTGACCTTCGAGTCGAAGCCGCTGGCGAGGACGGACCCGAAGTACCGGGTCGAGCCGTCGTCGCGCGTGACGCGCGCCAGGTCGATGCGGCGCGTGCGGCCGCCTGCGATCGCGTCGGCGGCCGCGGCGACGTCGAGCTCTCGCAGCCCGAGCGTGGCTGCGAAGTCGTTGCCGCTGCCCGACGGCACGATTCCCAGCGGGATCCCGGTGCCGGCGACCTCCTGGATCGCGAGGTTCACGGTGCCGTCGCCCCCCGCGACGGCGATGGCATCCACTCCGACCTGGATCGCGGCGCGCAGCAGCGCGGACGATTCCGCCGCGCTCCCGCCGCTGAGGATCGAGGTCTGCACCCCGTGGGTGCGCAGCCGCTCGGCAGCCTGGGTCGCGGCTCCCGTGTGGGCCCCTGCCCGCGCGGCGGGGTTGACCAGGAGGGCGACCTTCATGCGGGATCGGCCGGCGTGGTGACGAGGGTGCCCGGGTTCATGATCCCGGCGGGGTCGAGGACGGCCTTCACCGCGCGGAGCACCTCGAGGCCGAGCGCGCCGATCTCCGCCTCGAGATACGGGCGGTGGTCTCGGCCGACCGCATGGTGGTGGGTGATGGTGCCCTGAGCCTCTCCGATCGCCCGGGAGGCGGCATCCTTCGCCCGCGCCCACTGGCCCTGCGGGTCGTCGGTGAGCGCCGCGACCACGGTGAAGTAGAGCGAGGCGCCCGCCGGGTACACGTGCGAGATGTGGCACAGCACGATCGGCTTGGTGCCCGTCGCGGTGAGGCTCTCGGTCAGCGCGGCGGTGACGGCGCGCTTGAGCGCCGGCAGGTTCGCCCACGTCGTCGCCGTCTCGAGTGTTTCGGCGAGGACGCCGACGTCCATCAGCGTGTCGCGCAGCGCGGGAGATGCGAAGCGCCCACGCTCCCACGAGCGGGCCGGATCCTCGCCGCGCGACGTCGCCCCGTGTGCGGTGAAGACGGAGTCGAGATCATCGCGCGCGGCGTCGGCGTCCGCTGACGTCGTGCCTTCGAAGGTCGCGACGGCCAGGCATCCGCGCAGCCGGGTGAGGTGGCCGCCCATCGCGGCGTTCACGCGCGTCTCGGTCTCGTCGCTGAGCCGGAGGACGGTGGGACGGATGCCGCGCTGCGTGGCCTCGCGGAACGCCGCCGATCCGGACGCGAAGTCGGCGAAGGACCATGCCCGGTACGCGGTCGCCGCGGGGGTGGGCCTCACGCGCACGGTGATCTCGGTGAGCACGCCGAACGCGCCCTCCGAGCCCAGGAGGAGCTGCCGCAGGTCGGGGCCGGCGGCGCTGGCGGGGGAGCGGCCGAGGCTGAGATCACCGGCCGGCGTGGCGGCGCGGAGGGCGTGAACGAGGTCGTCGAAGCGGCCGTAGCCGCGCGAGGCCTGGCCGCTCGACCGCGTCGCGGCGTAGCCGCCGAGCGAGGCGTACGCGAAGCTCTGCGGGAAGTGGCCGAGGGTCAAGCCGCGCTCAGCGAGCAGCTCCTCGGCCTGCGGACCGGTCGTGCCGGCCCCGAAGGTCGCCAGGAGCGACACCTCGTCGAGCGCGAGGAGGGCAGCGGTCCGGCTGAGGTCCAGCGCGATCACGGCGCGGTGCGCTCCGTGCACGGGATCGACCCCGCCGACGACCGATGTGCCGCCGCCGAAGGGGACGACGGCGATCCCGCGCTCCGTGCAGAGCCGCAGCACGGCGCCGACCTCGTCGTGACCGGCAGGGCAGACGACGGCGTCGGGGGCGGCCTGGGGATCGTCGAGGCGGCGGCGCAACAGGTCGGGCGTGCTCTTCCCGCCGAGGTGACTCATCCGCACGGCGTCATCGCGCGTCGCGTGCGCGCTGCCCACGATCGCCGTGAGGGCGTCGAGGTCGGCGTCCGCGAGCTGCGAGGGTGCGAGGACCGGCGCCGCGCGATGCGGCACCGGATGCGCCTTGCCGGGCAGGAGTGTCGCGACGATCGCCTTCGCTGCGGCCGGGAGGCGCGCGGGCTCGTCGCCCCAGGCATCCCATCGGCCGCGAGGGCGCGGCGCGGGGATCGCGAGCGGACGCGGCGGGGGAGCAGGGTCGCTCGAAGTGTCGGTGTGCGCCGTCGCAGCCATGGCGACAGTATGACACATTCTGTATGGTTGTCACATGGCCGATGGAGCGCTCGACACGGAGACCGCGATCCTGGACGCCGCGCTGGCGGAGGTGCTGGCGCACGGGATCCGCCGGACGACGGCATCCGATATCGCCCGTCGCTGTGGGATCGCACGGCAGACGCTGTACCGCTACTGGCCCGACGCGCAGGCGGTCTTCGCCGCGCTCGTCACGCGAGAGCTCGTGGCGGCACTTCCCGCGGGCGAGCGCGAGTGCACCGACCTCGATGAACTCGCCGCTCTGTTGGTCGAGACCGCCGACCGGGTGCGCCGGCTGCCACTCGTCGACCGGCTGCGCGACACCGATCCCGAGCTCTTCGCGCACTACATCCTCGACCGGCTCGGCACGAGCCAGCGGGCCATCCACGCCGAGACCGCCCGGCGCATCGCCGCCGGGCAGCGAGCCGGCTATGTGCGGCCTGGCGACTCCGCCCAGCTGGCCGCGATGGTGCTGCTCATCGCGCAGTCCGCGGTGCAGTCCGCACCGCTCGTGGCGGAGTGGCTGCCGGACGACGCCTGGCGCACCGAGCTCGGGCACGCGCTGCACGGCTACCTCTCACCCTCCGGCGAGCAGACCCGATGACGCCGCGGATCGTCGGGCGCACGCCGCTCGCATCGGCTCTCACCGCGGCCCGCCGTGCGCGGGAACTCGACGCGCTCGCCGGCGCTCGCGAGATCGATCTGCTCGTCGTCGGCGGCGGCATCACGGGAGTGGGGATCGCCCTGGATGCCGCGAGCCGGGGGCTGCGCACCGTCCTGGTCGAACGGCACGACCTCGCGCACGGGACCAGCCGCTTCAGCTCGAAGCTCGTGCACGGCGGCCTGCGCTACCTCGCCTCGGGGCAGGTCGGCATCGCCCGCGAGAGCGCCCTCGAGCGGCACATCCTGCTCACGCGCACGGCGCCGCACCTCACGCGCGCGCTGGCGCAGGTCGTGCCGCTGCACGGGCCGGGTCATCTGTCGCGCGGCGCCTACATCGGACTGGGGTACGAACTGGGCGACGGGCTCCGCCGCGCGGTGGGCACCCCAGGCGCTCTCCTGCCCGGCCCCGGTGCGATCAGTCGCGGCGAGACCCTCCGCATCGCCCCGTCCGTGCGCGCCGAGGGCCTGCGCGGAGGTGTGCGGGGCTGGGACGGTCAGCTCATCGACGATGCCCGGCTGGTCGTCGCCGTCGCGCGGACGGCCGCCGGGTACGGGGCATCCGTCCTCACGCGTGTCGAGGCGCTCTCGGCGACCGGGCGCACCGCGACCCTGCGCGATCTGGTGACCGGCGCGACCGTCGACGTCCGCGCCCGAGCGGTGGTGAGCGCCACGGGCGTCTGGGCGGGCGACCTGGATCCGCAGGTGCGGCTGCGGCCGAGCCGGGGCACCCACCTGGTGGTGTCGACGGAGCGGCTCGGCGGATCGGACGTCTCCCTCACGGTTCCGATCCCGGGATCGAGCAGCCGCTTCGTGTTCACCCTCCCGGCGCAGCACGGCCGCACCTACATCGGGCTCACGGACGTGCCGGCCGACGGGCCGATCCCGGAGGTCGCGCACGCGACCGAGCCCGAGATCGACACTCTGCTCGGCACCGTCAACACCGTGCTCGCGGATCCCCTCCAGCGCGCCGATGTGCTGGCGACCTTCGCGGGCCTGCGTCCGCTGCTGGCGGGCCAGCACGACGACGACACCAGCGACCTGTCGCGTCGCCACGAGCTCATCGAGTCGTCGTCCGGCGTGCTCAGCATCGTCGGCGGCAAGCTCACCACCTACCGGCGCATGGCGGAGGATGCCGTGGACGCCGTCATCCGCCGCGACCCCGGGCTGCCGTCGCGGCCCTCGCCCACCCGGTCGATCCCGCTCGTGGGGGCGTGGCCGCGACCTCGGCTGGGTGAGATCGCCGCGCCACCGCGCCTCGTGCGCCGCTTCGGTGCCGAGGCGCCGTACGCGGCGTCGCTGCCCGAGGGGCCGGGGGCGGCGTGCGGCGTGACGCCGCAGGAGCTTCAGTGGGGCGTCGCCGTCGAGGGTGCGCTCAGCATCTCCGACCTCCTCGACCGGCGCACGCGACTGGGCCTGGTCGAGGCGGACCGTGAGGGCTCGACGGATGCCGCCGCGGCGGCATTCGCCCGCGCGGGCGTGGAACCGCTCGAGGACTGACGGCACCGACGTGGAGGGTCCTCAACTGAGGACAGGAGCCGAGATGAGGGTCGACACGCCGTGGCGGGGTCCGCATCTCGGCGCAGCTCCTCAACTGAGGACCGTGCCCCTTCTCCTCGGCTGAGGACCGCACCCATCTGCTCGCAGCGGACCGGCGTCGAGTGGCTCCGGGGTTGGCAGGATTCCGTCCCAGGACGGCGGCGAGGACCGTCGAGGTGAAGACGACGACGCCCACGGGCTGACGCGATCCGGCCCCGGACGCGTCCTCACGGAGGAGAGCGTCCGGGGCCGGATCGGCGAACTCGTGGCCTAGACCGTGAGCGCCTGCTGCATGATGGCGGCCTGCTCGGCGGCGTGCACCTTCGGCGATCCGGTCGCCGTCGATGCCGCGGACGCCCGCGAGACGCGGCTGATGGTGCGGCCACGCAGGTGCTTCACGACCTCGAGCGCGATGAACGGCCACGCACCCTGGTTCTCGGGCTCGTCCTGCACCCACACCAGCTCGGCGTTCGGGTACGAGTCGATGACGGCGTTGAGCTCTTCGACCGGGGCCGGGTAGTACTGCTCCAGGCGGACGAGCGCGATCGCCGGGTTCGGGTTCTTCTCCAGCTCGGCGCGCAGATCCCAGTGGATCTTGCCGGCGTGCAGCAGCACGCGCTTGACGGCGGACTTGTCGACGCCGCGGTCGTCGTCGAGCACCGGCTCGAACCTGCCGGTGAGGAAGTCGTCGACCGGGCTCGTCGCCCCGCGCAGGCGCAGCATCGCCTTGGGCGTGAACACGATGAGCGGGCGGCGGGGGCGCGCGTACGCCTGGCGGCGCAGCAGGTGGAAGTACGAGGCGGGCGTGGACGGCCGCGCGACCGTCATGTTGTCCTGCGCGCACATCTGCAGGTACCGCTCGATGCGTGCCGACGAGTGATCGGGGCCCTGACCCTCGTAGCCGTGGGGGAGGAGCAGCACGACGCTCGACTGCTGGCCCCACTTCTGGTCCGCCGACGAGATGAACTCGTCGACGACCGACTGCGCGCCGTTGCCGAAGTCGCCGAACTGCGCCTCCCACAGCACCAGCGAATCGGCGCGCTCGACCGAGTAGCCGTACTCGAACGCCATCGCCGCGTACTCGCTGAGCAGCGAGTCGTAGACGTAGAACCGGCCCTGGTCCTCACTGAGGTTCGTGAGCGGGATCCATTCCTGGCCGTTGGAGCGGTCGTGGAGCACGGCGTGCCGCTGCACGAACGTGCCGCGACGCGAGTCCTGGCCGGCGAGGCGGACGTTGGTCTTCTCGAGCAGCAGCGAGCCGAAGGCCAACAGCTCGCCGAAGCCCCAGTCGATCGAGCCGTTGCGGCTCATGTCGAGGCGCTTGTCGAGCAGCTGCTGCAGCTTGTTGTGGACCGTGAAGCCCTCGGGCTTGTTGACGAAGGTGTCGCCGATGAGGCTGATCATCTCGCGCGAGACGCCCGTGGTGTCGGGCTCGCCGGCCGCGGGCTGGGCGGCGGCGGCCTCCGGGACGACCACCGGCGACGAGCCGGTCTCGGCCGCATGGGTCTCGGCGAAGGCGATCTCGAGGCGGTTCTGGAAGTCCTGCTTCGCCTTCTCGTACTCCTCCTCGGTGATGTCGCCGCGGCCGACGAGGGCCTCGGTGTACAGTCGGCGCACGGAGCGCTTCGCCTCGATGAGGTTGGTCATGAGCGGCTGCGTCATCGAGGGGTCGTCGCCCTCGTTGTGTCCGCGGCGGCGGTAGCAGACGAGATCGACGACGACATCGCGGTGGAAGCGCTCGCGGTAGGCGAAAGCCAGCTGGGCGACCCGCGTCACGGCTTCGGGATCGTCGCCGTTCACGTGGAAGATCGGCGCCTGGATCGTCTTGGCGACGTCGGTGGCGTACACCGAGGTGCGCGCGTCGGTGGGCGTCGTGGTGAAGCCGACCTGGTTGTTGACGACCACGTGCACCGTGCCGCCCGTGCGGTAGCCGCGCAGCTGCGACATCTGCAGAGTCTCGACCACGACGCCCTGGCCCGAGAAGGCCGCGTCGCCGTGCACGAGGATCGGCAGCCAGGTGAAGGTGCCGATCGGCTTGCGGTCCTGCTTCGCGCGGACGATGCCCTCGAGCACTCCGTCGACCGTCTCGAGGTGCGAGGGGTTCGCGGCGAGGTACACCGGCAGCTCGGACCTGTTGTCTGCGACGAACGTGCCCTCGGTGCCGAGGTGGTACTTGACGTCGCCCGATCCGCTCTTCGAGCCGATGGCGACGGACCCCTCGAACTCGCGGAACACCTGGCCGTAGGTCTTGCCGGCGATGTTGGTCAGCACGTTGAGGCGGCCGCGGTGGGCCATGCCGATCGCGGCGCCGTCGAGGCCGGCCTCGGCCGCACCCTGCAGGATCTCGTCGAGGAGGGGGATCAGCGACTCGCCGCCTTCGAGGCTGAAGCGCTTCTGCCCGACGTACTTCGTCTGCAGGAACGTCTCGAACGCCTCGGCCTGGTTGAGCTTGTCGAGGATGCGCAACTGCTCGTCGTGACCGGGCTTCTGGTACTTGATCTCGACGTTCTCCTGGAACCACGCGCGCTGCCCGGGGTCCTGGATGTGCATGTACTCGATGCCGATCGTGCGGCAGTAGGAGTCGCGCAGCACACCGAGGATGTCGCGGAGCTTCATCTGACGCTTACCGCCGAACCCGTTCGTGACGAACTCGCGGTCGAGGTCCCAGAACGTCAGGCCGTGGTTCTCGATCTCCAGGTCGGGGTGCGTGCGCTGCACGTACTCGAGCGGGTCGGTGTCGGCCATCAGGTGGCCGCGGACGCGGAACGAGTTGATGAGCTCCTGCACCCGCGCGGTCTTGTCGACGCGCTCGGCGAGGTCGACGTTGATGTCGGCGGCCCAGTGGATCGAGGCGTACGGGATGCGCAGCGCCGCGAAGATGTCGTCGTAGAAGCCGCGCTGGCCGATGAGCAGCTCGTGCACCTTCTTGAGGAACTCGCCCGAGCCCGCACCCTGGATGACGCGGTGGTCGTACGTGCTGGTGAGCGTGATCGTCTTGCCGATCGCGAGCTCGTTGAGCGTCTTGTCGCTCGCGCCCTGGAACTCGGCGGGGTACTCGAGCGCACCGGCGCCGACGATGCAGCCCTGCCCCTTCATGAGGCGCGGCACCGAGTGGACGGTGCCGATGCCGCCGGGGTTGGTCAGCGAGATCGTGGTGCCCTGGAAGTCCGCGGCGGTCAGCTTGTTGCCGCGCGCGCGGACGACGAGGTCCTCGTAGGTCGTGAGGTATTCGTTGAACGTGAGCTGCTCGGCGCGCTTGATGCTCGGCACGAGCAGGGCCCGGGTGCCGTCAGGGCGCGGCAGGTCGATCGCGATGCCGAGGTTGATGTGCGCCGGGGCGACGACGGACGGCTTGCCGTCGATCTCGGCGTAGAACACGTTCTGGCTCGGGAACTCCTTGAGCGCCTGGATGATCGCCCAGCCGATGAGGTGCGTGAAGCTCACCTTGCCGCCGCGCGTGCGCGACATGTGGTTGTTGATGACGATGCGGTTGTCGATCATCAGCTTGGCCGGCACGGTGCGCACGCTCGTCGCGGTCGGAACCGTCAGCGACTCGTCCATGTTCGCCGCGAGCGTCTTCGGCATGCCCTTGAGCGTCGTGACGACGTCGGCCTGCGGCTGGGGCTGCTCGGTCGAGGACGACGGCTGGGCCTTGGGTGCCTGCGCCGGGATCGGCTGCGGTGCGGCCGGGCGCGCGGTGGTGCGCGCCACCGGCTGTGCGCCGATCACGGGGATCGGGGCGGTCACCGGTCGGGGCTCCTCGGATGCCGCCGGCGGGGTTGCTCCCGCGGCCGGGGTCTCCGGAGCCGGCGCGGAAGGCGCCGTCGGTGCTGCGCCGTCGGCAGGGTGGTAGGCCTCGAGAACGGGCCACCACGCCTTGTCGACGGAGTTCCGGTCGATTTTGAACTGTTCGTACAGTTCCTCGACGAGCCACTCGTTGGCTCCGAACTCTCCCTCGTTCGAAACCCCGACGCCCGTCACCTGGCTCGACACGCTGAATCGCCTGCTTTCATCGGTGAAGTTCTGGGATGCGCGCGGGGCGCTGAAAGCCCGCACACGCGACGGTTAAGCCTAGCCCAGTCTGGGCGGGCCGTTCCGGCCCCACCGGCTGCGGAGGCTGAAAGAATCCGCAGGATTATCCGCACAGGAACTGTCACTACCCTTGGCGCTCATGGAGTTCTACGGCGAAACACCCGACGTCGACCTGACCTACTCTGACGTCTTCCTCGTTCCGCGGCGTTCGGCGATCACCAGTCGCCTCGACGTCGACCTCTCGCCCGGCGACGGCACGACGGCGACGCTTCCGCTCGTGTCGGCCAACATGAACTCCGTCACCGGCGCCCGCCTGGCTGCCACGCTCGCACGCCGCGGCGGACTCGGCGTGCTGCCTCAGGACATGCCGCTGCAGGAGCTCGACGCCGCCATCCGCTGGGTGAAGGCGCAGCCGGTCGAGTGGGACACGCCCATGGTCCTGCCCCCGGACGCGACCGTCGCCGACGCCGCGCGGCTGCTCCCCGCCACCGACGGGCACGGCATCGTGGTGGCCGACGCCTCCGCGGCACACGTCGATGCTGACGACATCCTCGGCATCGTGCCGGCGACCCGGCTGGGCACGGCCCTGCCCGACGCGCGCCTCGGCGATCTCGCTCGCGGGCGGGGTGCATCCGTCGACGCCGACGACATCGAGGGCGCGCGCCACGCGTTCGACGTCATCGTCGCCGCCGAGGCCGAGACGGTGGCCGTGTTGCACCACGGCCACCTCGTCGGCACGCTCTCGCGTCGCAGCGCCCTGCGCTCGACGCTGTACCGGCCCGCCGTCGACGCCTCGGGACGCTTGATCGTCGCTGCGGCGATCGGGATCAACGGCGATGTCGCGGCGAAGGCGCAGGCGCTGGCCGCGGCCGGTGTCGACGTGCTCGTCGTCGACACGGCGCACGGCCACCAGGAGGGCATGCTGCGGGCGCTGCGCACCGTCGCCGACCTCGACCTCGGCATCCCGATCGCCGCCGGCAACGTCGTGACCGCCGAGGGCGTGCACGACCTGGTCACCGCCGGCGCGACGATCCTCAAAGTCGGCGTCGGACCCGGCGCGATGTGCACGACCCGCATGATGACGGCGGTGGGCCGGCCCCAGTTCTCCGCGGTCCTCGAGACCGCCGAGGCCGCACGGGTGATGGGCGCGCACGTGTGGGCGGACGGCGGCGTGCGGTACCCCCGCGACGTGGCGCTCGCGCTGGCCGCGGGCGCGGCATCCGTCATGATCGGCTCGTGGTTCGCCGGCACCATCGAGGCTCCCGGAGAGCTGCAGGTCGACGACGCCGGCCGCGCCTACAAGGAATCGTGGGGCATGGCCTCGACGAAGGCGGTCCACGATCGGTTCGGACGCCTCGACCCGTACGAGCTCGCCCGCAAGGAGCTATTCGCCGAGGGGATCTCGTCGTCGAGGATCTACCTCGACCCGTTGCGTCCGGGACTCGAGGACCTGCTCGACATGATCACCTCGGGTGTGCGGTCGTCGTTCACCTACGCCGGCGCGTCGACCGTCGCCGAGTTCCGTGACCGCGCCCTCGTCGGCCTGCAGTCCGCCGCCGGCTACGAAGAGGGCAAGGCGCTCCCCGTCAGCTGGTGAACACGACGGCGGGGTGAACCACTCCGCCGGACGACGCGGGGACTCATCGGTCGGTCTGACGCATACAGGCGCCCGGCGGCGAGGGGTGGCAGCCGACCAGTCGGACTGCGGAACGCCTGCCGTAGACTTGTCGGCACGATGGACGACCCCCCTAGTTGCAGACCCTCGCCCCACCGACCCGCCTCCCGTTCGATCGGGGGTGATGCGTGATGGATTACGTCATGTTGGGCGTGGGGCTTCTGCTCACGATCGGCACCGGCCTGTTCGTGGCGAGCGAGTTCGCTCTCGTCAACCTCGACCGTGCTGATCTCGAATCCCGCCAGGAGGCGGGTGAGACCCGTCTCTCGCTCACGATCAGCGCGCTGCGCATCACGTCGACGCACCTCTCGAGCGCGCAGCTCGGCATCACGCTGACCACGCTCCTCACCGGTTACACGATGGAGCCGGCGATCTCGAACCTGCTCGCACCCGTATTCGACGCGTGGGGCATCCCGCCCGGCGTCTCGCGACCGCTGGCCGCGATCATCGGCGTCTCGATCGCGACGGTGTTCTCGATGATCATCGGCGAGCTCGTCCCCAAGAACTTCGCCCTCGCCATCCCGCGGCAGACCGCCAAGCTCGTGATGCCGTTCCAAGTCGGGTTCACGACGGTGTTCCGTCCTGCCGTCGTGGTGCTCAACGGCAGCGCGAACGGCGTGCTGCGCGCGGTCGGCATCGAGCCGAAGGAGGAGCTCTCCGGTGCGCGGACGGCCGAGGAGCTGTCGAGCCTCGTCCGCCGCTCCGCCAGTGCGGGCGTGCTGGAGGAGGACACCGCCTCGCTCCTCGACCGCAGCCTCACCTTCGCGCGATTGTCGGCAGCCGACGTCATGACGCCCCGGCCGAGCATCCACGCGCTCGCCGCCGACGACTCCGCCGAGGATGTCATCCAGCTGGCCAGACGCACCGGGCACAGCCGCTTCCCGGTATACGGCGAGTCCATGGACGACATCACCGGCATCGTGCATCTCAAGGCGGCCGTGGGCGTGCCCCGCGAGCGCCGCGCCGACGTGCCCGCCGCCGCGCTCGCGACCGAGCCGCTGCGCTTCCCCGAGGCGGTCCACCTCGATGTGCTCATGTCCGAGCTGCGCGCCCGCGGCTATCAGATGGCCGTGGTCGTCGACGAGTACGGCGGCACCGCGGGCGTCGTCACTCTCGAAGACCTCGTCGAGGAGATCGTCGGCGAGGTGCTCGACGAACACGACCGTCGCCGCGCGGGCATCGTGCGCGTCGAAGACACCGTCATCTTCCCCGGCGAGCTGCGCCCCGATGAGGTGCGCGATCGCACCGGCATCCGCATCCCCGAGGGCGACGTGTACGACACCGTGGGCGGCTACATCATGAGCGTGCTCGAACGCATCCCGGTCGCCGGCGACACCGTCGAGATCGAGGACGGCGCCCTCGAGGTGCAGCGCATGGAAGGACGACGCGTGGACCGCGTCCGGTTCACGCCGACTCCGATGCCGCACGAGGACGCGGCGATCGAGGCAGGTGCTCGCCGATGAGCGACTGGGCCGGAATCGCCTGGCTGGTGGTGCTGCTCATCGCCAACGCCTTCTTCGTCGGCGCCGAGTTCGCCGTCATCTCCGCGCGCCGCTCGCAGATCGAGCCGCTCGCCGAGAAGGGATCGCGGTCGGCCAAGACCGCGCTGTACGCGATGGAGCACGCGACGCTCATGCTGGCGACGAGCCAGCTCGGCATCACGATCTGCTCGCTGCTGATCCTGAACGTCTCGGAACCCGCCATCCACCACCTCCTTGCCGCGCCGCTGGGTCTCACCGGCTGGTCGGAGGCCGTCGTGGACGGCGTCGCGTTCGCGGTCGCACTCGTCCTGGTGTCGTACCTGCACGTCGTCTTCGGCGAGATGGTGCCCAAGAACCTCGCGTTCTCGGTGCCGGATCGCGCCGTCCTCATGCTCGCCACGCCGCTGGTGTGGGTGTCGAAGCTGTTCCATCCGATCATCGTGAGCCTCAACTGGATCGCCAACCACGTGGTGCGCCTGTTCCGCGTCGAGCCGAAGGACGAGGCCGCCTCGACCTTCACGCTCGAGGAGGTCGCGACGATCGTGAACCAGTCGCGCATCGAGGGGGTGCTCGCCGACACGGCCGGCACCGTGTCGGCCGCGCTGGAGTTCACCGACAAGAAGGCCGCCGATGTCGCGGTGCCGCTGTCGCAGCTCGTGACGCTCCCCGAGACCACGACCCCTGCCGAGATCGAGCGCGCGGTCGCCAAGCACGGCTTCTCGCGCTACGTGATCGTCGACGAGGCGGGCGTGCCGGTCGGCTACGTGCACCTCAAGGACATCCTGCGAGCGGCCGAGGGGCCGGATGCCGCCACCGACGTGGCTCGCCCGATCCCGACCAAGCGCATCCACCACATGGTGCCCGTGCTCGAGTCGACCGACCTCGAGGATGCGCTCGCTCTCATGCGGCGTGCCGGCCGTCACCTCGCCCAGGTGCGCGACGACGCCGGAGAGATCACCGCGGTGCTGTTCCTCGAGGACATCATCGAGGAGCTCATCGGAGAGGTGCAGGACGCGACCCGTCGTCGCGGCTTCTGATCCACGACCACGAGCGGATGCCGCGGCCCTGTGCCGCGGCATCCGCTCATCGTCTTCTTGGGTCTGCGCGGTTCGGGGCGCGGCGCGAACGCGTGGGGCGTGCGGCGTCCGCCCCGAACGCGCGCGGCGCGCCCCAAAACCGGCCGAGCGCCGGCGGATCAGCGGCGGGCGCGGAGGTACTGCTTCGGCCAGTAGTCGATCTCGGCACCGAGCTCGTCGGCCGCGCGCAGTCCGTAGTGCGGGTCGCGCAGCCATTCGCGGCCGGCCATCACGGCGTCGGCGGCGTCTTCGGCGAGCACGCGCTCGGCGTGGGCCGCGTCGTCGATCATGCCGACGGCGTTCACGGGCACACCGGCCTCCCGGCGCACCCGTGCGGCGAGTTCGACCTGGTAGCCCGGGCCCGTCGTCAGCTTCTGGTGGGCGACGAGCCCGCCGCTGGAGATGTCGAAGAAGTCGGCGCCGCGGTCCGCCGCCCAGCGTGCGACGGTCGCCGTCTCGTCGGCATCCCAGCCGCCGTCGGCCCAGTCGGTGGCCGAGAACCGCACGATCACGGGAACGCCGGGAGCGGCATCCGTCACCGCGTCGAGCACCCGCAGCAGCAGCCGTGCGCGGTTCTCGAGCGAACCGCCGTACTCGTCGTCGCGCCGGTTCGACAGCGGGGACAGGAACTGGTGCAGCAGGTAGCCGTGGGCCCCGTGCAGCTCGAGCACCTGGAATCCGGCGGCGACGGCACGGCGTGCGGCGGACGCGAAATCGGCGACGATGCGATCGATGCCCGCATGGTCGAGAGCGAGCGGCTGGGCGAAGCCGTCGAACGCGATCGCCGACGGGGCGACGGTGCTCCAGCCGCCCTCGTCGGCCGCGACCGATCCGCGCCGGCCCGAGAACGGCCACCACGTCGACGCCTTGCGTCCCGCGTGGGCGAGCTGGACCCCGGCGACCGCGCCGCGGCTGCGGATCGCGGCGACGATCGGCGCCCACGCGTCGCGCTGCTCGTCGTTCCACAGTCCGGTGTCGTGCGGCGAGATCCGGCCCTCCGGCGACACTGCGGTCGCCTCGGCGACGATGAGGCCCGCACCGCCTGATGCGAACTGCGCGAGGTGGGTGTGATGCCACTCCTGCGGCACCCCGTCGATCGCGCTGTACTGGCACATCGGCGAGACCCAGAGGCGGTTGCGCACCGTCACGTCGCGCAGCGTGAGAGGGGTGAACAGGCGGGCCATCGGGTCTCCGGATCGGATCGGGTGCGCGGTACTGTGACCACATGGTGAGGACGTGGACGCGCGCCGACACCGCTCGCGCCCTGCGGAGGCCAACGGCCGACGATGACAAGTATTCCCGAGGCGTGCTCGGCATGCGAACGGGCTCCCAGGCGTATCCGGGCGCGGCCGTGCTGGGCGTCGAGGCGGCCTGGCGCACGGGCCTCGGCATGGTGCGCTACCTCGGCCCCGACCGCCCGAGCGATCTGGTGCTCGCGCGCCGGCCAGAGACCGTGACGGCCGACGGGCGGGTGCAGGCGTGGGTGATCGGATCGGGAACGGATGCCGCGGTCCGCACCGCCGCCGACACCGACGCGCTGCGGAGCCTGCTGTCGGACACCGATCCGGTCGTCGTCGACGCGGGTGCGCTGGATCTCGCGGCCGAGGCCACCTCGCCGCGCATCCTCACGCCGCACGACCGTGAGCATGCGCGACTGCGCTCGGCACTCGGTCTCGGCCATGCGCCGGCCGACCGCGCAGCCGCGGCCCGCGAGACCGCCGAGGCCACGGGCGCCGTCGTGCTGCTCAAGGGCGCCGTCACGGTCGTGGTCGCCCCCGACGGATGGACCGCCACGGTCGAGTCAGGAACCCCGTGGCTCGCCACCGCCGGCACCGGCGACGTGCTCGCCGGGGTCATCGGCGCCCTCGTCGCCGGCGCGGTGGCGCGGGACGAGCACACGGATGCCGCCGGGCTCGCGGCGATCGCTGCCTCGGGCCCGTGC